>VBQB01000176.1 GCA_005887855.1 Verrucomicrobiota bacterium
TGGTCGAATTGCAAGAATTGCCGCAGGCGAAAGCGGCTAAGGAGCTGGGCATTTCGTTAACGGCGCTGAAATCGCGGGTCCGGCGCGGACGTGAGCGATTAAAGGACGTCCTGCTCGAATGCTGTCAGTTTGAAGTTTCCGCCGGCGGTCGGGTGCTCGACTACTGGCCGCGCACCGGTCGCGGCCTCGATCATCTGCCGCGCAACTGTTGTTCGCGCAAGCACAACCCGGCTGGCAAACAAAGCCGTAAGTGTTCGTAAATTCTATGCTCAAAAAAGCCCTTTCCGATTTTGAGGACATCCGAGCTGCGGTGCGCGAACGCTACGGCGCGATGGCCCGCGAGAGGGGCAAAGTTTCCGGAAATTGCTGCGCCCAGAACGGCGCGCCGGTCTCGAGCTGTTGCAGTAACGCAGGGAGCACGAGTCATTCCGCCGCGCTCCTCGGCTATTCCGAGAAAGACATCGCTGCTGTCCCTGAAGGCGCTGACCTCGGTATGGGCTGCGGCACACCGTTGTCGGCGGCTGCGCTGCAACCCGGCGAAACCGTCCTCGACCTCGGCAGTGGCGCGGGCTTCGACTGCTTTCTCGCTGCTCGCGAACTTGGTTCAAGCGGCCAAGTAATTGGCGTCGATATGACGATCGAGATGGTCGCCAAAGCACGCCGCAATGCCATGACAGGAAATTATGGTCACGTAGATTTTCGTCTGGGCGAAATCGAATATCTGCCAGTGGCTGATTCATCGGTCGATGTGATCATCAGCAATTGTGTAATCAATCTTTCCCCCGATAAATCTCAAGTATTCCGCGAGGCTTTTCGAGTTCTCAAGCACGGCGGACGACTTGCGATTTCTGATGTGGTAACACCGATTCCGCTGCCAGATGATATCAAGCGCGACCTCGCCTTGCACACCGGCTGCCTGGCGGGAGCATCGCTTATAAGCGAATTGCAGGCGACTCTCGAAGAATGCGGGTTTGCAGACATTCGTATCGCGCCGAAATCGGAGAGTCGGGAATTCATTAAGGACTGGGCGCCCGGCCTTAAACTAGAGAACCTCGTCGTCTCGGCAGTGATTCAGGCGATCAAGCCATGACATCCGCTTTTGTAACTAAATTTTCCCACGAGAAGGAGGTGAGACAAACAAAATGAAGAAAGTCGTTCTTTTCACAGCGGCGTTGGCTTTGGCTGGTTTGGGAGCAGTCACCGCGGCGAATCCCGGCACCAACTCGGTCAAAGAGAAACCTGCGCAAACCATATCCTCTCAAACAGGATGTTGCAAAGGTTGCTGCTCCAAAGCGAAGGGTCACTAATGTAATGGTTGCGCGGACAGCGTCTCAGTGCGCTGTCCGCGAATTCGCTGCCAGCTCTCCCTCGAGAATTTCAGTCCACGAGTAGCAACTCGCCGCGGTGACTGCGTCGCGCGGTCGGCTACTCGTGATACTGGAAGGAACTGATCGGTTTCATCGACAAAATGGCGACACGGAACGATCAGCGCTTCCGATCTAAGCCTGATCTACGCGATCCGTTCACTGCTGGTCATCATCTGCTTGCGTGCCAAGCACGCAACGGAACCCGTAGATCACATCGCGCTCGTTGCGATCTACCACGTTGCGATAGGACGACTGCATTTCGACGCGACTGCTCGTGGCCCACGAACCGCCACGCAGCACGCCCCATTCGCGTCCCGCTCCCGCGGGATTTCCCTTGTAACCTTCCAGGCACCATTCCCAGACATTGCCCCCCAGATCGTAAATGCCGAGTGCGTTCAGCTTAAAACTTCCCACCGGCATGGTTGTGCCGCGGCGCGGCGGTGTGCCATAGTTGCCCGCGCCCGCAGGTGGTGGCCATTGTTTCCCCCAGGGAAATTCGTTGCGAATTTTCCCGTCGCGCGCTTCCGGCGTGGCACCGCCTTCTTCTGGCAATCCAACCGCAGTGCTCCATTCGAGATCCGTCGGAAGCCGGTAAAACTGTCGATCTTCCAATATGTTTTCGTCGCGCTCCTTTTCGGTGAGCCATTTGCAGAACGCCATCGCATCAAAGTAATTCACCTTTACGACCGGATGGGCCGGCGTTTGTTGAAAATCGGGCGGTTCGTAGTGGCGTCCTGACACACGACAGAACGCTTCGTAATCCTGGACGCGCGTCTCCCAAACCGAGAAACGGATTTCGCGCAGCGGAACGAACTGCCTGTTGTTGCGGCTCAACCTGTCCGGTAACGGAAGTCGGTTTGTAACCAGCGAGCCGCAGTTCGTAAGTCGCCACGCCCGGTTTTACTTCCTCGATCACGATCGGCGTCTGGCCCAGCTCGCGGCCATTTGCTAGAACCATCGCGCCCCCTGGTGCGCTTGTGATTTTCACGCTGCCATTCGCGAAAACAAAATGCGCGGAGTTTTCCCGCTGTGCTTCTACCACCAGCGACTGGCGCTCGTCCGTCCAGCCAGCGAGGCGCGCGACCAGTTCGTGTGACCGCGCTGGAATTTCCATCTGTAGCGGCGTGCGACCACGCACACTTCCATCAAGGACAATCTCCGCGCCGGGCGGCTCGCTCGTTACGCTCAAGGTCCCGTTGACGAAGGTGAACGTCTTTCGCGCGATCTCGCCGCGGTGAATTTCCACTGCGTCGCGCATTTCCCAGTCGCCGCGTTTTTCACTCAACGCATACTTGCCAGTAGGGAGATCGGAGATCGTCGCCGGTGCAACCCCATCGCGCGAAACCTGGCCGTCCTCGCTGCGCAAGGAAAACTGCGCCCCAGCCGGATCGGATTGAATTTCAAGCGCGCCTTTGCTGCGCGTTAAACGAAACACCGGCAAACCAACCGATTTCTTTCGACCAGCATCCACGATCGTTTCCACAGGATCGTAGCCCGGCAACATGATCCGCAGATTGTATTTGCGCGGCTCCAGCTCGTCGAATGTCGCCGGACTTTTTTTCACTCGATCGCCGAGCAAAACGAGCGCGCCCGGCGGCTCAGTGCTCACCGATGTTTGCAAATCAAGATTTCCGGATTGCGGTGCCGATTCGTAAAAGCGAAACAGCACCGCAGCAGCCACAAGGATCGACAACGCGGCAATCACAAATTTCGCCCGCGATTTCTCTTGCGGGCGCGCTTCGCCGCGATCGAGCGCGGCGAGATCGTTGTGCATCGCGGCGGCCGATTGATAACGCCGCCGTGGCTCGTTCGCGCACGCTTTCATGAGGAGGTCGTTCAACTGCAGAAGCTGCACTTTGTCGGGGCGCCCGCTCAGTTGCGAATCCAGCTCGGGAAAATCGAGCCGATCTTTCCCGGTGCTGATTTCGTAAAGCAATTTGCCGAGACTAAAAATGTCCGCCTGCGGCGTGCCCGGTCCTTCCGGCGGAACGTAGCCTTCCGTCCCGACGAACGATTGTTGTCCCGTCGCCGCGACCAATCCGATGTCGGCCAGTTTCGGCACACCGTCGATGAAAATGATGTTCGACGGTTTGATGTCGCGATGGGTGAGATCGCGCGCATGCAGCGCTTCCAGCGCTTCGGTCAACGAAAGGCCCAGTCGAATCGATTCCGCAGCGGACAATCTCTTGTGTCGCGCCAAATCGCTCTTCAACGTGCGCGGCTCATAATTGAGGATGTCGATCTTGCGGGCGGCCACGTGATCGTCGGCCAACTCCATGATGTAATAGAGGTACTCGTTCGTACGCCCGACGTGCAGAATATCGACGAACCCCGCATGCGCGCGCGAGATTGGCTCGAACGCCGACATGCCTTGGAACTCGCGTTGAAACGCGCGCTCGCTTTCGAACGTGCTACGATGAACAACCTTCACCGCGCGAAGTGCGCCGGTGAGGCTGCGCGCCAGCCAGATTTCGCCATACGCGCCGCGCCCGATCACTCGCAGCACTTCGTGGTCGGGAATAACTGGAACTTTGGCGGAAACTTCGTTGGGAATGAGCGCGATTTTACGCAGGCGCCGCGCGCGAAGCAATTCCTGGAACACAGGCATTTCTGCCTGTGCGGCCAGCGGACATTCTGTCCGGTGTTTCGGATTCACCGGAGTGCAACTCCGTTGGCCGCACAGACCTGGAGGTCTATGTTCCGGAAATCTTCTCCAGTTTTTTGACCTCCTTTTTCAAGAGTGCGGCAACCCTATGACGCGCGAGGTAAACCTGGCCAATGTTTACGCGCAGTTGCTCGGCGCATTTCTGCGCCGGCCATTCTTTGCGGACGTAGCAGTCGAAAATTTGAAATTGTTTCGGGTCGACTTTCTTTTTGACGCGCGCGATTGCGGCGTCGAACAAATTATCCTGCCATTCCTTTTCCCAGACCGCGTCAAGATCGACAGCGTGCGAATCGGGCACGCGCTCGATCGTGGCGGTGAGACGATCGTCCGCTGAACGCAGAGGCTTGGCGTTTCCCGGTTCGCGTTTGCGAAATTGATCGGCAATGCGCCAGCGGGTGATCTGTAACAGCCAGCCTTTGAAGGAACCGATGGCCGGATCGTATTTTAGCTTGTCGATCTTTTTCGCCACGGTGATGACCGTTTCCTGCACGACTTCCTGGGCTTCGACATCGCTCAGCCCAGATTTGCGCGCGGCCGAGTAAATCAACTTCCAGTAAGTATCGAAGAACTCCTGCCAACGTTTGCGGTCGTCCCAATCAACCAGCCGATCGACCAGACTACGGCGTGTGGCGAGCAGGCCGGCGTTCTTCATATCGATCTGTCTTAGCGCAATGGTGCCGGTCGGCACAATTACTATCGATTTACTGAAAGATTTGCGTTCGACTGGCGTATTCACAACATGAAAACACTCGCCTTCGTTTCGAAGCTGTCCGACCTAATTATTCGCCCGTTCGTTCTGCTGGGCAGAATCCTGGCGAAAATTTGGTTCGCCATCTTCGGCCGATTCTCCTGGAGTCCGCCCCCCTGGTTTTCCCAAAGCCACTCTGCCTGGGCCCGTTTCAGCCAGGCCCGTCGGCGAATCACCGCGTTTGCGCTCGCTGCAATTGTCCTGCTCTCATGCGGGGCGGCATGGACCTGGAATTGGTATCAACGTCGGCCCAAACCGCACCGCGTTTCGGCATTAGTCGAGGAAATCGCGGTAACAAAACTTGAGAAGGAACTAAAATATCCACCAATGATCGTTCGGTTCAGCGAACCGGCGGCGCGTCTGGAAGATCTGAAAAAGCCGTCGCTCCAGGGTGTCCGGCTCGAGCCGCAAATCGGCGGCGCATGGTCATGGAATTCGGACAAAGAGCTGAGCTTTCGTCCCACAGCCGATTGGCCAGCCGATCAAAAATTTCGAATCATTTTCGATAAAAAATTCTTCCCACCGCAAATCTTGATGGAGCGCCTGGTTTATGAAACTCAGACGCCGGTATTCGCAATCGCGATTTCGCAACTCGAGCTCTATCAAGACCCGGCAAATCCAACGCAGCGCCAGGTGACAGCGACGCTCGAACTCACGCATGCGGTCGAACCTGGCGAGCTGGATCGCCACATCCAATTGCTGATGATCGGCGGTTCGGCCGTGTTCCCACCATCCGAGCAGCCCCCGCATTTCGCGATGACCTATGGGTTGCATCATCGGCTGGCGTATTTGCGGAGTTCGCTCGTCGCGCTTCCGGAAAAGGAAGACTTCATGAAACTAGAAGTGAGCAAAGGCGTCCGCACCACACAGGGGGGCGCGCAAAGTCACGACACGATCGAGCAAAAAGTGCGCATCCCCTCGATCGCGACTGCATTTCAGATCAATTCGATTGAGGGCAACATCGCCCGGAATAAGAATGGCGAACCGGAACAGGTCCTCATTCTAAGCACGACGGCGGACATCAGCACGCGCGACCTCGCCAAAGCGGTCAAGATTTGGCTTCTGCCAAAACGAAAGCCAGAGACGGAAGAAGAAACGCAAACCTCCAAAACGGAAACTGCCGACCAAAGCGACTCCAGCAGTGAAAACCAGGAGAGCAGCGATTCAGACGAGTCCGAGAACGCGACTGAAGAATCGAAGGATGAAAATTCGAAATGGCAAAGCGCAACCGACGTTCCGGATGACGTGCTCGAGCAAGCCAAGCACGTCGAATTCACAGCTCTCCCCTCGGAAAAAGCGCAAGATCGACAACATGCCTTTCGCGTGCGCGTCGAGTCGGAGGGCGAGCTTTACATTCGCGTCGCCAAAGGCGTGCGCGCGTTTGGCGATTATCCGCTCGCGGAAGATTACAACGCTGTGGTAGCGGTACCTGAGCTTCCGCGCGAGGTGCAGATCGAAAGCCAGGGCGGATTGCTCGCGCTGAGTGGTGAAAGGAAATTGTCGATCCGCTCGCGCGGCCTGGCGGCGATCGAGTACGAAATCGCGCGCGTCGCGACCACGCAGATCAACCACCTGGTTAGCCAGACGCAAGGCAAATTCGAGGACCCGGAATTTCGCGATCAGCATTTATTCAACGAGGAAAATGTTTCGCGAATCGCGCTCCAGCATCAACCGATCGTGCTCGAAAATAAATGGAAAGCCAACTATTCGGCGTTCGATTTTTCCGAACAACTGGGCAAACCATTGGACGGTGGCAGCGAGCGAGGGCTTTTCTTTTTGACCGCGCGCGGGTGGAACCCAGCCACGAACAAACCGATCAAGTCAGTCAAGGATAGCCGGTTCCTTCTCGTAACCGACATTGGAGTTCTGACGAAGAAAAGCACAGACGGCAGCAGCGACGTTTTCCTGGTGTCGATCAAGACCGGCAAGCCGATCAGCGGCGCCACGGTTGAAATTCTGGGCAAGAACGGCGTCCCGATTCAAACATCGAAAACTGCCGCGGACGGTCACTGCACTTTTCCATCCGTGGAAAAATCCGAGCGCGAGAAATCGCGGGTTGCGTTTGTGGCCCATAATGGCGACGACATCGCGTTCATGCCGTTCGCACGCGAGGACCGGGTGCTGAATTTTTCGCGGTTCGAAATCGATGGGGCGGAAAATATCGGACCGGAAGGTCTCGACGCATTCGTTTTTACGGAGCGCGGGGTTTACCGGCCCGGCGATGAAATTCACATCGGCCTCGCCGTCAAACAGCGCAATTGGCAAGGCAATCTCAAAGGCTTGCCGATTGAAACCGAAGTCGTCGATGCCCGCGACCTGCGGGTGCAAACGAAAAAGCTCACGCTATCTGAAAGTGGTTTTGTCGAGCTCAGTTACCTCACGGCGAACGAATCGCCCACCGGTGTTTACACAATCAACGTCTATCTAATTCAGAACAACAAGCGCGCCACGTTGCTTGGATCGACAACTGCAAGCGTCAAGGAGTTCCTGCCCGACCGGATGAAAATCGAAACGCGTCTTTCCAAAGGCGCGCCGCGCGGCTGGATCAGTCCAAATGAAATGCGCGCCTCAATCGCGTTAGCCAATCTTTATGGCACGCCGGCAACCGATCGACGCGTGACCGGCCGGGTCGAGCTCGCGCCGGCTGCATTTTCGTTTCCGGAATTTCGCGACTTCACTTTTTTCGACCCACTTCTCGACGAAAAGAAAACTCGGACGGAGCAATCGGTCGATCTGGGCGAAAAGAAGACCGACAACGACGGACACGCCGAGTTTGATTTGCAGCTCGAACGATTTGCGGATTCGACTTATGCGATGCGCTTCATCGCAGAAGGCTTCGAAGGTGAAGGCGGCCGTAGCGTTATCGGGTACGTCGGCGCCCTCGTCTCGGCGTTGCCTTACGTGATCGGCTACAAGGCCGAGGGCGATCTTCGTTACATCGACATGAACAAGGCGCGTGCCATCGACCTGATCGCGGTTGATCCGCAACTCAACCTGATCGCGGTCGAAAATGTTACCCTCAACGTGATCGCTCAGGAATATGTTTCGGTGCTCAAGAAGCAGGAGAACGGCAATTACGTTTACGAATCGGTCCTGCGAGAGCGCCCCACGAAATCAGAAAAGATCGCGGTTGCGGCCAGCGGCTCTCATTACGCGCTGCCCACCGCCGAGCCAGGCGATTACGTGCTTGAGTTGCGCGACGATCAGAATCGCACCTTGAGCAAGCTGCATTTTTCCGTGGTCGGACAGGGTCAGGCTACGCGTTCGCTGGAAAAGAATGCCGAGCTCGAGATCAAGCTCGACCTCAAGCAGTACAGCGCCGGCGACGACATCGCCATCAGCATTGTTGCGCCGTACGCTGGGAGCGGCCTCATCACGATCGAACGCGAGAAAGTCTACGCGTATAGCTGGTTTCAAACGAACACTGCCGGCAGCGTCCAGCACATTCGCTTGCCCGAAGGCTTCGAAGGCAGCGGTTATGTCAATGTTGCTTTCGTGCGCGCGCTCGATTCCAAGGAAATTTTCGTGAGCCCGCTCAGTTACGGTGTGGTGCCGTTTACCGCGAATGTCGAAAAGCGCCGTCTTAAGATCGACTTCGAAAGCGCGGCCACCGTCAAACCCGGAGAGGCGTTGCGCATCGGCTACAAAACCGATCGTCCGTCGAAGATCGTCATCTTCGCCGTCGACCAGGGAATTCTACAAGTCACCGATTACAAGACGCCGAATCCGTTCGGATATTTTTTCCGCAAATGCGCGCTCGGCGTGGAGACGACGCAGATTGTTGATCTTATCATTCCGGAATTTTCGCTGCTCCGCTCGCTTTCTGCTTTCGGAGGAGACGGCGGCGAAGTGCAGAAATTAAATCCGTTCAAGCGCGTCACGGAAAAACCGGTCGTGTTTTGGTCCGGCATTCTCGACGCCGATACTAACGTACGGGAAGTGACTTACAACGTCCCTGATTTTTTCGACGGAACATTGAAAATAATGGCGGTCGCCGTTTCTAGTGAAACAACCGGATCCACGGATCGCGATGTGCTCATTCGCGGACCGTTCGTGATCACGCCGAGCGTGCCTGTCCTGGCCGCTCCTGGAGATGAATTTGAAGCCGGAGTCACTGTTGCGAACAACATCGAAGGTTCGGGAGCGGATGCCGAAATCGAGCTGCGTGCGGAAACTTCGAGCCACATGTCGATTCTGGGTCAGTCGACACAAAAATTGCGGATCGCAGAAGGACGCGAACAAAGCGCAACATTTCGATTTCATGTGAACGACGCGCTCGGTTCCGGCGAGATCAAATTTGTCGCCCGGAACACAGGCTTCCAGCCTGTGCGGCCAGCAGGCGTCTCGCCTGCTGAGACAACGCGCCGCGCCACGCTCAGTGTTCGCCCACCCGTTCCCTACATGACCGATGTCCGCAGCGGCAATTTCAAAAAAGGCAGTGCCGAAATTCCGATTAAACGCGCGATTTATTCTGAATTTTCCAAGCGAGAAGCGTCGCTTTCCGCGCTGCCGATTGGTCTCGCCCACGGTCTCGATGCTTACCTGAAAAATTTCCCGCACGGATGCAGCGAGCAACTCACGAGCGGAGCATTCTGCCGGCTAATTCTGGCCGATGAAGCCGATTTTGGACTCAACCGCGCCGAAGTG
Source organism: Verrucomicrobiota bacterium (assembly GCA_005887855.1). Next base: position 9,428 of record VBQB01000176.1, read on the forward strand.
AATGCGCAGCTCGAGAAGACGTTCGCCGTTTTGCGCCGTCGGCAAAACGATCAAGGCGGTTTTGGCTACTGGGCGCCGGAAAATGGAGAGCACATCAGTTTCAATTCCGTTTACGCGATGGATTTCCTAAGTGAAGCGAAGACCGCCGGCTTTCCGCCGCCCGCGGATATGTTCGCGAGCGGCCTCCGCAATCTGCAGAAAATGGTTGTGCGCGAACCATCGAACCTCTCCGACGGACGCACGCTAGCCTACGCTATCTATGTGCTGACGCGCGAAGGTGTCATCACAACAAATTACATTCTTAATCTGCGCGATTCTCTCGACAAAAATCACGCTGACGAGTGGCAAAACGATCTGACCGGTGTTTATCTGGCCGGCGCGCTCAAACTTCTGCACAAAGATAAGGATGCGGAAAGTTTGATCGACAAGTTCAAGATCGACAATAAGACGGTGCGCACATACGACGATTTTTGTCAGCCGCTCGGCGCGAACTCGCAATACGTCTCCGTGCTGGCGCGCCAGTTTCCCGCGGGACTTCGAAAAATTTCGGCTGAAGAGTTTGAACAAATCCTGCGGCCAATTGGTGAGGGTGAGTTCAACACGCTCTCGGCCGCTTATGCCGTGCAGGCATTGAAAGTATATTCGCACGCGATCGCGCAAAACCTTCCTCAACTGACTATTGCCGAGGTTGACGCGGACAAACACGAGATCGGCCTGGTGAGTGGTGCCAAGTTGCTGCAACGAACGGCATTTTCCAAAGATGCGACTGCCCTTCGGTTCAAAAGCGGCAGCGCAATCGGCGGGCTCGGAGCATTTTATCAGGTAGTCGAGGCGGCGTTCGATCGACATGCTCCCGACAAGCTGCTTACAGCCGGGCTGGAAGTCTTTCGCGAATTGCTCGACAAAAACGATAAGCCTGTCACACGCACCAAGCTTGGCGAACCGATTCACGTTCGCCTGCGCGTGCGCAGCGTAAAGA
>VBQB01000350.1 GCA_005887855.1 Verrucomicrobiota bacterium
CTGATTTTGCTCGGTTTGGCCGGCCGGGAATTGCTCAGCCTTGGTCCGCACGATCGCGGCGGCAGCGACGAATTCGGCGTCGTTCCCCTCGGCATGCCCCTTATTGCAGGGCCAGCGCTGCTTACCGCGCTACTCATTTTGGTCGACACAGTTGGGCTCGTCGTTACGCTTATCTCGCTTCTGGTCAATCTAACGCTGGTGGCGATTGCGTTTTGCAACGCCGATCAGTTTACACGTTGGATGGGCAAACAGGGGTTGCGCGGCGTATCAAAGATAATTGCACTCCTTCTTGCCGCGATCGCGGTCAGCCTGATCCGGCGCGGCTGGCACGGCGTGTGACTGGCACAAAGAAGGCGAATCTTGAAAAGCTTTGCGCTCCGACTTCGTTGTCGGCTCGCATTGGCTCGACGCCCATTGAACTTCGATCTTACCCTAGAAATTTTCTACAGGTCTGAAGCTGGCAGTATGCCGTCGTGATTCGGGCCAGAATGCAATCAGGTCTGCGCTCTTATCACCAGCCTGATAGCGTCGATTTAACTCAACTTCGATCGCCTTGATCTCATCTTGCTGTGGCAGAGCTTGCCCGTGATAGATGTACGCAGGTACACCCTGGCGACTCTGGGCTAGCGGAGTCATTCCGTAGAGGTCGAGGCGGCGCTGCTGCAATTGCGCCGTTGTCCAGTTGGCGTACATCCCGCTGCGATAGCCCCATACTTCGGCTGTGGTAGAATAACGGCTATACGGATAACCGGTCGTTACGGCCGGTGGTGGAGGCTGTTGCGCGCAGCCGACGAAGCCAGCGACAAATATTAGTGCCAATAATCGTTTCATATCATTTAGTTTATAATTCGTTTTCCTAGACAGACTTGCCTGTCACTTATTGAACCATTGCGTTGGTGGCAATGTTGCGCAAGATTTCGTTAATTTCCAAGAAAGAAGCTCGGCGTCCCGTTCGACACGTCCGTTGACACGTTAGCAAACGTCATTACTATCGTCGCCCGCCGCCCTTATGAGATTTCCCTTCGCACTAACGACCAAGATCGCGGCCTACATGATCGCGCACAAGTTTCGCGGAACGAAGAAGTTCGCCACAGTGCTGCAACTTGAGCCGCTCCACACCTGCAACCTGACGTGCACCGGCTGCGGGCGAATTCGCGAATACTCCACGTCGCTTAAGGACATGATGAGCCTCGAGGACTGCCTTGGAGCTGCAGAAGAGTGCAACGCACCGATGATCTCGATCTGCGGGGGCGAGCCGCTCATTTATCCGCATATCGAAGCGTTAGTGAAGGGGTTACTCGAGCAGAAGCGGATCGTTTACATCTGCACAAACGCCATGTTCATGCGCAAAAAAATGCGTGAATGGCTCGCATCGCGATGGTCAGCCCAACAAGAATTTGTTGAAGAAAAAATTGCGGTATTGCTGGGTGCGTCATTGATCAGCGAGAAAGACGCGGCGGAAATTCGGAAAGGGCCAAAGGATGCGGCCAAGCCTACCATTGGACCGACGCGCTGGATGTATTGGAACGTGCACCTCGATGGCCTCGAGCGAACACACGATCTCATTGTGGAGCGCGAAGGCGTCTTCAAGGAGTGCATTCTTGCAATCAAGATGGCGAAGGCGCTCGACTACCAGGTGGCGACCAACACGACGGTTTACAAGGAAACGGATATGCAAGAGGTCGAGCAGATGTTCGATTATCTCTCCGATCTTGGCTTAGATGGCCACACCATCACCCCCGGATACGATTACGACGCCGCGAAGAAGGACATGATCAAGCGGCTTAACTTGCGGCCGGAGAACTTCTTTCTTACTCGCGCGATGACGATCAAAAAGTTCCAAAAAATTGAGGAATGGATGAATCGATACACATTTCTTGGGACGCCGGTCTATTTTGAATTTCTTCGGGGCAAACGGGATTTGACATGTTCGGCTTGGGCAATCCCGACACGGAACATTCGTGGGTGGAAAGGCCCATGCTACCTCATGACCGACGCGCATTACTCCAGCTACTCGGAATTGCTTGAGAAAACGGAGTGGGACCGATACGGCGTCGTAAACGGAGTGGCACGCGACAGCCGCTGCGAAAATTGCATGGTGCACTGCGGCTATGAGCCGACCGCGACCCTGGGTCTGCAGGCCCAGCGGGGCGACACCTGGAAAACAGTTAAGTTTAATTTTGGGCCGAAACCGAAGCCAACAGGATGTGGCAGTGAAACTCTCGTTTTCAATGGCGTAAGTTCTGGCAACGGCCAGAAGTCGTCGAAGGACCTGATTCTATTGCCGCGCGTAATGCCAGACGTGTCGGAATCTTATTCCGCAACAGACGACGACATTTCGCGGGCGATCGCGCGGGCGCAGGAGAATCTATTGCGGCAACAGCGGCCGGACGGCGATTGGTGCGGTGAATTGATCGTCGATAGCACGCTTTGCTCCGACTACGTGCTTTTCATGCATTGGTTCGGCGAAGTCGATGGTCAACTGCAACAGCGCTGCGTGCGCCACATTTTGAAACGCCAACTGCCGGGTGGCGGCTGGAATATTTATTACGGCGGACCCAGCGAGATTAACGCGTCGGTCAAAGCCTATTTTGCGCTCAAACTTGCCGGTTGTGTGCCCGAGTCACCGTTCATGCAGGAGGCGCGCGCGACGATTATGCGACTGGGCGGCATTCCGAGGATGAACACATTTAGTAAGTTTTATCTGGCATTGCTTGGTCAATTTCCGTGGAAGTATTTGCCTACGATTCCCGTGGAAATGGTGCTCCTACCAAGCTGGGCGCCATTTCATATTTACAAGATGTCATCCTGGAGCCGCGCGATGCTCATCCCGCTCTCCATCATTAATCATTTCAAGCCGACGCGGACGTTACCAGGCGACAAACAGTTGCATGAACTCTATCCGCTCGGCACCGAGCATAAGGATTTTAGATTGCCACGCGACGAGCGCTTTTTCACCTGGCGTAATTTTTTCCTGCGCGTCGATGATGTCTTCAAGTTTCTTCATCCGCTTCGTTTTCACCCGATGCGGCAGCGCGCCCTCGAAGAGGCGGAGCGCTGGATGATCGAGCGAATCGGCGAGGG
>VBQB01000177.1 GCA_005887855.1 Verrucomicrobiota bacterium
TCCCGTCGCGATCTTGCTGGATACGCAAGGGCCGGCCATTCGCACCGGAGATCTGAAAATTAATCTCGATTTAAAGGCGGATGATATCCTGGAGCTTACCGTCGGCGACGCGGAAAGTGAACGGCCCTATTCGGTCCATGTGAATTATGACGGACTGGTAGATGATGTTGCGGTTGGCGACACTGTCCTTGTGGACAACGGCATGATCAGGCTAGTGGTCCTCGAAAAACGGGGGAAGCGGATCCGCTGCAAGGTCATCACTCCCGGGAGGCTCGGCTCTCGGCGTCACATCAATTTACCTGGCGTTCACGTGAATCTCCCGCCGCTCACTGAAAAGGATCTTGCTGATATTTCACTCGGCGCAGAGCTCGGCGTCGACTTTGTCGCTCTGAGTTTTGTACGACAGAAGAGTGATCTCGATGAATTGCGTGGTGTCCTTTTCGAAAAAAGTAGCAAGGCTTTGATCATCGCCAAAATCGAGGATCAATTGGCGGTCCGAGCGATTGCCGACATGATCAACGGCGCGGATGCGATCATGATTGCCCGGGGCGACTTGGGAATCGAATGCCCTATGGAGGAACTGCCTATCATCCAGCGGCGGATCGTGAAATGCTGTATTCGGCTCGGTAAGCCGGTAATTGTCGCGACCCAGATGCTCGAATCGATGATCACGAATCCGTTGCCGACCCGGGCCGAAATTACTGATGTGGCTAACGCCGTTTTTGAGCAGGCTGATGCCATCATGCTGAGTGGCGAAACAAGTGTTGGGCGCTACCCAGTGGAATGCGTCCGCGTATTGGATCGTGTGGCCTTACGCATCGAGCGCAGCGGGGGGGCCGGTTATGCAGAATCGGCGATTCTCGAAGACAAGCGGCAAAAGACAGTTGCGTCCGCTGTCGTTCTGGCCAATTCGCTGGGGCGCGCAAAAATTATCGTCTTTACGCGGCACGGAGCGATGGCGCGTTATGTTTCAAACCTTCGTCCCGAAAACGCGCCGATATTTGCTTTCACGCCAAGCGAAGAAGTTTGCCGGCAATTGTCGATCTGCTGGGGCATTTATCCCGTGAAAATTAGTTTCACTGAAGACCCGAATGCGACGATCGAGACCGCGGAAAAGTTCTTGCGCGAAGCCAAATTGACCGCCCCAGGCGATCAGCTCGTGATCATCGGGGACTTGCGCGCTGGCGAGGAACGCATCGATTCCGTGCAACTGCGGACCGCGAAATAAAAGGCCCAGGGAATCGCAGCATTCAGGCTGCTCTCACATTGAGCTACTTAAGCTTCGACGGGCAATTCAACGTCAACTGGTCGCTCCTTTTTGCTCAGAGCGCGGCGCAATTTCGATAGCGCGATGTTCTGCAATTGGCGGATGCGTTCGCGCGTAACGCCGAATTTCTTTCCGACTTCCTCCAGCGTCTTGGGTTTTCCGCCATCCAAACCGAAGCGTTGAAAAATGATTTTCTTCTCGCGATCGTCGAGCACATCAAGCAAACCACCCACTTCGTTGCGGAGATTCTTGTCGCGCAGCAGTTCGAAGGGCGTCTGCGCCTCTTCGTCGCCTACGATCTCACCAAATTCAGTGGAGTCATCATCACTGATCGGCGCATCGAGCGAAGCTGGGCGGATCGATACCGTTTTGAGCTGCGACACTTTTCCGCTGGCAATACCAATCTCGTCGCCGAGCTCATCGTCGGTTGGTTCACGGCCGAGCTCCTCGCTCATTTGCAAGGAAACGCGCCGCATCTTGGAAATTTTATCAACGAGATGAACCGGCAGACGGATCGTCTTGCTCTGATTGGCCAGCGCCCGTTTGATCGATTGTTTAATCCACCACGCAGCGTAGGTGCTGAGCTTCCCGCCTTTTGCCGGATCAAAACGCTCGACTGCCTTCATCAGACCGATGTTTCCCTCCGAGATTAGGTCAAGCAGCGGCAGGCCGAGGTTCGCGTAATCGTGCGCGATCTTCACGACCAGACGGAGATTCGAGCGGATCATCAGCGCCCGCGCTTCGCGATCGCCTTTTTTAATCTTCGCCGCCAGGGTAATCTCCTGCTGCGGCGTCAAAAGCGGGATCTGCCCGATCTCGCGCAGGTAAATCTTAATTCCGGTATCACTATCCTCGGCAGCCATATAGCTCTTTTTCATCGATGATTTTGGGGGGTTGAACCGACAACTTACCCTCAATGGTATTCGCCGGCGCCTTGTCGATCACGCGTTGTAGCATTCTCAAAACTATTTAACAAGGTTAAATATTCTGATTTCTGACAATGTCCGGACGGATGTTGTTCAATTTTTTTACCGGCCGGCACAACTCTCTTAAAAGAGGCTAGATCCGTTTAATTCGGCGTGATCTTCGGGACGTTATTCTTCCCAGGGGTCCGCGCTGTTAATTGCGTCTTTTCCTCCTCTAATATCTTTGACAACCTAACCTGCCATGTTGGCCAAAATTTATTCCGCCGCAGTCTACGGCGTGGACGCTTACGAAGTTGAGATAGAGGTCAACGGCGCCGGCGGAGACCCGAATATTGTGATCGTGGGCTTGCCAGACGCTGCCGTGAAAGAGAGCCGCGATCGCGTCACGACTGCGATTGCGAATAGCGGCTACTTTTGGCCGCGCGGCCGTACTACGATCAATCTAGCACCGGCCGACATTAAAAAAGAAGGGCCAAGCTTCGATTTACCGATCGCTCTTGGCATGATCGCCGTGACCGAAGAACTAGACAGTTCGCCGTTCGAGAATTTCAGCTTCGTCGGCGAACTCGCCTTGGATGGCGCGGTGCGTGCGGTGAAAGGCGTGCTGCCAGTGGCGTTGGAAGCGCGACGGCGGGGGAAGCGTGGACTTTTTGTGCCGGAAGCCAACGCTCTTGAAGCTGCCATGGTCGACAAGATCGACATCTACGGCGTGCAAAATTTGCGCCAGACATTTGATTTTTTGAGAGGCGAAACCCCGCTCCTGCCCACGCGCGCCGATCTCACGAAGTTCTTCGCCACGCACCAGGACTACGATGTCGACTTCAGCGATGTGAAAGGTCAGGGCCACGTCAAACGCGCCATTGAAGTAGCGGTGGCCGGGGGTCACAACGTCCTGATGATCGGACCTCCCGGCTCGGGCAAATCGATGCTTTCAAAGCGAATACCTACCATTATTCCGCCTATGTCACTCGAGGAAGCAATCGACACCACGAAGATTCACAGCATCGCTGGTTTGCTCAGCGGCGACCGCTCATTCGTTTCCACGCGACCATTCCGCTCGCCCCATCATACCATCAGCGATATTGGTCTGCTCGGCGGCGGCACATTTCCAAATCCGGGTGAAGTAAGCCTCGCGCACAACGGCGTCCTGTTTCTCGATGAGCTGCCCGAGTTCAAAAGATCGGCTTTGGAAGTAATGCGCCAGCCGCTCGAGGACGGCAAGGTGACCATTTCGCGCGCGGCGGGCAGCCTCACGTTTCCGGCGGAGTTCATGTTGGTTGCGGCGATGAATCCCTGTCCGTGCGGATATTTTGGCGATTTAAAGCGCGAATGTCGTTGCGGTCCGGTTCAGGTACAGCGCTATCGTCAACGTATTTCCGGACCGCTGCTCGATCGCATCGACCTGCACATCGAAGTTCCAGCAATCGAATACCGAGACGTCGCCAGCGAACGCCCCGAGGAAAATTCAACCGCGATTCGCGAGCGCATCGATCACGCGCGCGAACGTCAGCAAGAGCGTTTTCAGAACGACGCAAAAGTAAATTGCAACGCGCGCATGGCCACGCGCCAGCTCAAACAACACTGTAAGCTCAGCGAGGATTCGCAGGATCTGGTTCGCGTGGCCATGAACGAATTGAATCTCAGCGCCCGCGCTTACGATCGCATCCTGAAAGTCTCGCGCACCATCGCCGATCTCGACGACAAGATCGACATCTCACCCGAGCACGTCAGCGAAGCGATTCAATATCGTACCTTCGATCGCACGTTATGGGTCTGAGCGCAGGAAAAAATCTTAGCGACAATTCCCCGCCAGAGGATCAGCACCGGACACTGCAGCTCCCCCGCACGCTGGTCATTTCTTTTCCACGCAGCGGACTCAACTGGCTCCGCCATTGCACGGAGCATTTCAGCGGAAGACGAACGCCGGGCCGCACACAAATCGTCTCCGAGGGCCCAACCGTATTCGATCGTGCGCATGACGTGACACGGCCGAACAAGCGCGATTTTGTCAGCTTATATGCGCGTGATGGCGCAGAGATTTACCAAAAGGTCGCGTTGCTGCTACGCGATCCGTGTGACTGTTTCATCTCGCACTACCTGGAGCGCCGCGGGTTTTCATTCAGGAAAGGCCTGGCCGCGTTCGAAGCGTTCCCTACGAACATTGCGGAATTTGATCGTCTGCGGCGGACGGAAAAGGCAGTCTTTTATTTTGAAGATTTTGCCAACCAGGAAAAAGGCACCTTTGCATTTCTCCACTTCCTCGGCCTCGAACCACCGGCACAGCCCTACGATTTCGGAGGTCTGATAGAATCATCTCGCGCGTGGTATCGGAACATGCATGGCCCGATGACCAACAAACGACGACCGGCGCTGACGGTCACACAGCGAGCAGCTATCCGAAAAATGTTGCAACGGCGCTTGGCCACAAAGTTTCAGCAATACCTCGGCCGCTATTACGAGCCAGTTTCGCGTGTCACCGCGTGATGCTGCATCACTGCCCCAATCAGCAGTGCGTCGTAGTCGATCGTAATCAAAAATTCTTGAATCCAATGAGGGCGCTCGGCGCATCTCACAGGAAACAACAATTATTGAGACCATGAAACCAACATTCCCAACAACCGATAGTTCACTGCGCCGCGGCTCATTCGACAGTATCGCGCGGGCGAACCGCCAGTCGCCGATCACGCACTGCAATTACCATTCTGTCGAAATGGAAGGTTCGAGCACGAATTGTGCACACACCTCGGCACGATCGTTTTGGCATATCACGGGCGACTATTTCAAAAACGAAGCGCGCCCGGATTTCCTGGGTGAAGCTGCACTGTTTGTGGTCATCATCATCACAGCTCTGCTTCCCTTGATGAATAATTCGCACGCGCTGGTAGGATTTGTCCGTGCGATCAGCAACTATTGAACGGCAGAGCTTTCGCCTGATACTCGTCGCGTTGTCGCTCTCGCTTATCGGCTGCGGCTCCGCGACTGACCGCACATTGGAGGAGACGGTCGAGCAATTTCATAAGATCGATCCGACCGCGAGCATAAGCATCAAGAACGGTGACGGCGCAATTCGCATTTACGGTGCGAATACCAATGAAATGAGGCTACAGGCCATCAAGAGGGCCTATAGTGCCAAGCGACTGAAGCAGATAGCGATCAATGTTTCCGTGCAACCAAGTTCCGTCTCAATCGAAACGAACTTTCCTCCGAAGCAGACTTGGGGGCTGTTTGATCGCTCCGGTACGGTCGATTACACCATCGTCGTTCCGCGAACCGCTAACATATCGCGATTGGAATTAGCTAACGGCGAAGCTTCAGTCGAGGAAATGCGCGGGCGAAGCGTGAACGCCCGCTTAGGGAGCGGACGGCTGTTTGATCATAATTGCTTCAGCAACGCGGACTTCGCGGTATCCCGCGGCACGCTTACTTTGGCTTACGAGTGGTGGGAACCAGGCAAATTTTCGGTCCAAGCAAACATCGCAGATGGGAATGTATGGGCCTCTCTTCCAGGCGACGCCGCATTGCATCTAATCGCCGAAACGGTTCACGGAAAAATTGCGACTGATATCACCGACCAAGACGAGCGCCGCGCCGAACCCATAACCAAGATCGATATATTGGTTCACGGCGGAGGCACGGCCGGAATCAAAATGCATGCTACGGAAGGCAACATCGAAATTGTGGAGCAAAACCCTGATCTCTAACATCCGGTTGCATCCAAAAATCCTGAAATTTAGAATCACAATCGCAAATGCCCTCTTTCGACATCGTCTCCGAAGTGGACAAGCAAGAACTTGATAACGCGCTCAATCAGGCGCGCAAAGAGCTTGCCACGCGATTCGATTTCAAGAACACAATCGCGGACATCCTCGCGGAGAAAGACAAAATCACGTTGACTGCCGAAGACGCCGCTCGCCTGCGGGGACTGCGCGAAATTGTAATCGGCAAACTCTCGAAGCGCGGTGTCGACTTGCGAAACATCGAACACGACGAGCCTGCGATCTCATCCGTTGGTCACGCCCGGCAGGAATTAAAAATCCGGCAGGGCCTTGAGGGAAACAAAGCGAAAGAGATCATCCAGGCGATCAAGTCACAAGGATTCAAAGTGCAAAGCCAATTGCAAGATCAACAAATTCGCGTCACGGGAAAAAAGAAAGACGACTTGCAAGCGGTCATTCAGTTCGTGCGCAGCCGCGACTTTGGTGTGGCCACTAATTTCAAAAATTTCCGCGACTGATTCAAGGAGGGGCGGTCTCCAGTCCGCCCTCTCGAGTCACGGGCAAAATGGAGGTGGACTGGAGACCGCCCTCCTGTCATCCGCCTTGCACTGGCGGCATGATCGAGATTTCATCGCCTGGTTTCAGTTCGTAATTGCGATCGACAAACTCCACGCCCGCGCCTACGAGGATGCTCTTGTCCCGCGAGCGGAAGGTCGGTACTTTCTCGTAAATTTTCGTCAGTAACTGCCCCACGGTAGCGTTGTCCGAAACATCGACACTCAACTCGGACACGCCGGCCAAGTCACGCAACTGCGCATAGAGTTGGACACGAACGTTCATCGACAATCAAACTGGTTGCACAAGCAATTCCTTCCGTAGCACTCCGATGTAAGGAAGGTTGCGATAGCTTTCCATGAAGTCGAGACCGTAACCAACTACAAACTCGTCCTCGATTTCAAAACCGACATAATCCGCAGCGACATACCGCGCGCGTGGCTTCTTTTTGCTGAGCAGAACGCAAACGCGGATGCTGCGCGGCTTGGCTGTTTCCAGCTTCTCGCAAATAGCTGCGAGAGTGTGACCGCTGTCCAGAATATCATCGAGAATAAGAACATGCCGATCGACCACGTCGGGCAACGCAATCTGCTTAAAAATCACCTCGCCACTTGTTTGCGCTTTTCCGTGATAACTCTCCGCACTCAGGCAATCCAATTTCAATGGTAGCGGAATTCGCCGGAGCAAGTCCGCCATGAAGATCAAGCTTCCGTTTAAGACCGCGATCACGGTCAGTTCGCGATCGCGATAGTCTTGGAAAATTTGCGCGGCTATCTCGTCAAGCCGCCGGTTAATCGCCGGCTCATCAAACAACACGCGCTCGAGATCGCCTTGCACCGGTAAGTCATTAAGTCATTAGCCGGTGCAAAGATCAACGCACGACTATTGTTTCAGGCGATGTTATTTTCGTGCCGCAAATCCTATGTGTATTCACCACGAACAATTCGAAGTGCGCACGAACGGCAAAGGAACGTACGAAATTACTGATGATGTCCAGGCGAAGATCGACAAGTGCGGCCTGCGGAATGGGACGGTGACGGTCTTCGTTCAGCACACCAGTTGCAGCGTCATCATCATGGAGAATGCCGATCCGACCGCGCGACGTGACATGGAGGAATTTTTCAATCGCCTTGTGCCGGAAGATGCCGATTACTTCACGCACGGCTCAGAAGGCAGCGATGATATGCCGTCGCATATTCGCATGGTTCTGACACGCACGAGCGAGACCGTTCCGATTGCCGATGGAAAGATGCAACTCGGGACCTGGCAGGGAATTTTCCTGTTCGAGCATCGCCGGGCATCGCATCGGAGAAAACTTTTTATCACAATCATTGGTGAATAGCCTGTAGCGCCGGTCTGTGACTGCCGAAGGTAGCGCAACCTTCCAGGTTGCGTTTGGAAGAATCGCAAGCGAGACACGCTTGCGCTACGTTTTCGGCGCTCACAGAGCGCCGCTACAGAATGTCGTAAATTGCGTCCACGATCCGCAACGATTTTTCGTTAGGCAAAAGCGATTGCTCCATTTGATTCATCACGTAAGCGAACGCGATTTTATTTTCTGAGTCTCCGAAGGCGTGACTGCCGCCGGCACCAGGATGTCCAAACGCGATTGGCGATGTGCCGAAAATTCTTCGCTTTGCGTTCCGCGCATCTTTCATGAACCCGGCGGAAAAGGCCGTCGGTATTTGAAAGACGCGGTCCATGCCATCGGTCAATGTGGTTGTCATCCATTCAATTGTTTTCCCTGAGAAAAAGGTTCGACCATCGATTTCTCCGCCATTAGCGAGCATGGAATAGAATTTTCCTAGAGCCGCGGCGCTCCCGATCCCGCCGAAGGACACAATCGGTTCGGCGCGGATCGCGGGAGAATTGCTTTGGTTCCGGCGGTTTACCGCTTTTCGCAGCGTAAATCGTCGCCATGCGCGGATTCTCCTTTTCGGGCAAGCCGATCCAAAGATCGAGATTGAGCGACTGGACAAAATTTTGTTGCCAATAATCTGATAAGGTTTTTCCAGCGATGCGGCGCACGAGTTCGTCGAGAAGAAACCCGAAGGTGCGGGCGTGATAACCGTGGGCGGTTCCGGGCGGCCACCACGGTGTTTGCACTTCGAGCGCTCGAATGACTGCGTTATAGTCAAGCACATCGACCCGTCGATCCAAAGCGCAAAGCCCGGCCTGATGCGAAAGCAACTGCGCGAGCGAAATCTTTTCTTTGCCAGCTTGCGCAAACTCGGGCCAGAACTCCGCCACCTGTTGGTTAATGTCGATCGCGTGCTCTTGCAACAAGTGCAGGACACATGCGGTGCCGATTCCCTTTGTAGCAGACCAGATGAGGACAAGCGTCTTATCCGTCCACGGTTTTTCGCGGCGCGCGTCGCGAAATCCGCAGTAAAGATCGAGAATCGGTTTCCCGTCTTGCCAGATCGAAAGGGCGGCGCCCAGTTCATCGAATTTTTCAAAGTTTTCGCGAAAAAGTGGCTCCAAGCGTTCGTGAATTTCGGCTGCGCTTAGTTGCATCGATAGAACCTGTAGTGGCAGGCGTGCCGCCTGCAATATTTAGGTGCAGCCAACGCGGCTGCCGCTACAGAAAATAGAGAGACGACCTCCATGTCGTCCGACTTTGGGCAAAAATACTCTGCGTCGCGTCGCGCTACAGTAAAAGCGCCTCGAGCTCGTCGAGACGACGCTCGAATAACCTTAGCGTGCTCTCGATCGGCGCAGGTGTCGTCATATCCACACCTGCGGCTTTCAGAGCTTCGAGCGGAAACTTCGACCCACCGGAGCGGAGGAAATCCAGATACGCATCTACGCTTCCCGGCTCGCCGGAAAGCACGCGTTCCGACAGCGCAACCGCGGCGGAAATTCCCGTCGCATATTTATAGACATAGAACGCGTGGTAGAAATGCGGGATGCGGAGGCATTCCAGATCCAACTCAGGGTCGAGCATGAAATTCTTGGCAAAGTAGGCTTCAAGAAGTTTGCGATATTCAGATTTGAAGACGTCGAGAGTGAGCGCGTCGCCACTTTCCTCGATCGCGTGAATAATCTTTTCGAATTCAGCAAACATCGTCTGCCGGAAAAGCGTCCCGCGCAGGTCGTCAATCTGTCGATTGATGATATAAGCGCGCATTTTCGGATCGCTCGTTTGCTCGAGCAGGTGGGTGAGCAATTCCTCATTGAACGTCGATGCAACCTCGGCCAGAAAGATCGGGTACTCGTAATCCTGGAAGCGCTGCGATTCTCGTGAAAACCAGGTATGCATCGAATGACCAGCTTCATGTGCGAGCGTATAAATATCCGAGAAGACGTCGTCCTTGTAATTCATCAGGATGTAGGGCGGCGCGCCGTAACTTCCGGATGAAAACGCGCCGCTGCGTTTGCCTTTCGTTTCATAGCGATCACACCAGCGACCTCGCAGGCCCTCCGCTAAAACAGCGACATATTGTTCTCCGAGCGGGGCGAGCGCAGCGAGAACCATCTCAACCGCGCGGTCGAAACTGGTACGCGTTTCAATTTTTGGAACCAGCGGCACATACGTGTCGTAATGATGCAACTCCGACAACCCGAGCGCACGCTGGCGTAATTTGAAGTAGCGAAAGAGCGGATCGAGGTTGCTACGCACAGAGGCGATCAACCCGTCGTAAACCGCGACCAGCACGTCGTCGGGAAACAGTGCGGCTTCAATCGCA
>VBQB01000178.1 GCA_005887855.1 Verrucomicrobiota bacterium
AAGATTGTTTTGGCGAGACTCCAAAACCGGCACGCGAGACGCATGCGCTACCCAATGCTCTTACCAAATATTCACGCGCTTATCCGGCGGACGAACCATCGGGCAGTTGTCGGGCAAGTTGAATGCCTTCGCAAATTCGGGTATGTCGGAGAGCGGTCCATTAACTCGATAACGTGCGGGCGAGTGTGGATCGGTATTCAACCGCAACTTTAGGTCCTCGTCGCGCTGTTTGGATTTCCAAATGGTGGCATAAGAGAGAAAGAAACGCTGCTCCGGCGTGAGACCATCGATTTTTTCGCGCGATTTTCCAGCGAGCGCTTTTTGCAGAGCCGCATAAGCGAGCTTGACCCCGCCGATGTCGGCGATGTTCTCGCCTTGGGTAAGCTCGCCATTGATGTGCGAACCAGGGAGCGGCTCGTATTCAGAATATTGCTTCACCACTGCCTGGGAACGCTCTTTGAACTTGGCGGCCGATTCGGGGGACCACCAATCACGAAGATTCCCCACGGCGTCAAACTGCCTGCCCTGGTCATCAAAACCATGAGTCATTTCGTGTCCGATGACGGCGCCGATCCCACCGTAATTAATTGCGTCGTCGGCGTTGGCGTAGAAGAACGGCGGCTGCAGAATCCCAGCCGGGAAAACGATCTCATTCATGTTCGGGTTGTAATACGCATTCACCGTCGGGGGCGTCATGCCCCATTCGGTGCGATCGACCGGTTTACCAATCTTCTTAAGCTGGCGGTTGACCTCGAAATTTTCAGCGCGGGTCGCGTTGAGAACGAATGGACCCCTATCGATCTTGAGCAGCGAATAATCGCGCCATTTCTCGGGATAACCGATCTTGACTGTAAAAGCGGCGAGTTTTTTGAGCGCTTCCTGCTTGGTTGGCTCGTCCATCCATTCGAGGGTTTTGATCCGATCGCTGAGTGCTTCTTTCAGATTGTTCACCAATTCCAGTGCACGCGCTTTGGCTTCCGGCGGGAAATAATCGGCAACATAAAGTTTGCCGAGAGCCTCGCCTATGGCCCCATCGGTCGAAAGGACCACGCGTTTCCAGCGCGGCTTGATTTGTTTCGTGCCACGAAGAACGCCCTCCTTGAAATTGAAATCCTCGTTCACGAAATCGTTCGAAAGTTCGGCTGCCGTAGCATCGATGAGGTGCCAGCGCAGATAAGTCTTCCAATCATCAATCGATGTCTTGGTAAAAGCCGCGTTGGCCGCTTTGAAGAACTCCGGCTGATGCACGTTGATGTCGCCTGGCTCAACCAGATTGATGCTTTTGAAATAATCCGCCCAATTCCAGTCGGGCGTCACCGCCTGGAGATCCTTCTGTGTCATTTTGTTGTAGTTCTTCTGCGGATCGCGCAGCTCCACGCGCGTGCGAGACGCAGTGGCAAGAGACGTTTCGAGCGCCATAATCTTTTTCGCGTCGTCTGCAGCTTTCTCCGCGGGCTCGCCGACTAGGGTCAGCATTTTGGCCACGTGAGCGAGGTATTGGTCGCGTAACTTTTTCGAAGCTTCGTCCGTCTTGGTGTAATAATCTCGATCGGGCAGACCGAGTCCGCCCTGGACGGCTTGGGAAATCTCACGCGTACTGTCTTTGGCGTCTTGGCCCGAACCGAATCCAAAAAACGCGGCGACACCAATTGTGTGCAGGTGCGCGATTTCGTTAAGCAGATCATTACGATCTTTTATTCCCTCGATCCGTTTGAACTCATCCTGAATCGGCTGGATGCGCGCGGCATCGATCGTTTTCTCATCCATGCCACTGGCATAATAGTCGCCGACTTTCTGAACATCAGGAGCGGTCTTTGGATCTACATGACTACTTGCCGCTTTTTCCGCGATATCGTGCAGGGCGTCATTGTTATGCTCGACGAGCTGATTAAAACTGCCCCAGCGCGAATATTCCGGTGGTATCTCCGTGTTTTTGATCCAACCCCCATTGGCGTACATAAAAAAGTCCTCTTGCGGTTTGACGGACGTATCCATGTTCTTCAGATCGAGGGGTGGCGGATTTTTCTCGAGCTTTGCCGGGGATTCAGCGCGCAAGCTGAATACGCAAATGAGGCAGATAAAAACGAGCGGAGTTAACTTGATCATCGGGGAAGAAACTAGAAGGCTCCGTTCTTGTCCACTCGGTTAAGAGTCACGTGTGGCATCTCCCGGCTGTAGAGACGCGTCTCCTCACGCGGAGAAATTGTGGCTTCGACAGCCGCCGCTACAGTTGTTCGACCTTGTAGCCGCGTTCTTCCAGCAGTTTTATAACGCTATTGGGACCAGAAAAGTGCAGAGCGCCTGCCACAATTGCAGTCGGCTTGCCGCTTTCTAGTTCTGCGACGATCCGCGGGACCCATTTGACGTTTCGTTGGTCGACGAAACGCGCTGCAATCCACGAGGCCTCTTTCCGAAGCCGAGCATCCCCGGCCCAAAGCGCAGCGGTGTCTCCTTTTCGCCACGCTTTCCGCATCCTTTCGAAATCGGCTCGACCAGTTTTGGCCCGAGCCAGGGCGTCACGCAGAAGGATTTCGCCATCGCGGTCCGACAATCCGCCGACCACCGCTACATGTTCGTCAACCGACTCGAGTCCGCCTATCTCTTTCCCCATCCTTTTGGCGCGCTCCAGAAGGTAATTATCCAAACCATGCGAAGTCGAGACGTTGCTATAGCTCCTCGTGTCGACGAGATGCTGGGCGATCCACCATGGTTTGTACTCGCTATCGAAACCTTCAACCTCGAGCTTCTTTCCCTGCCGATCATGAGCGACCTTGACCGTCGAAATATTCGCTTGCAGCCAGGCCAGGAGTGCTGGGTCAATCTTCGAGCGGATATCTTGTCCGGGTGGGTATTTGGCGGCCGCCTTAGATTTGTTTTCGAATTCGGGTTGCCGGGTTGGATCAAATTCGAAGAGGAGACGCTGGGCTCCTTTCAGCGCTGTCGCATATGGAGCAGGCAGGGGGTAATCCTTTCGACCGAGCGCATGGATGGAGCCCAAAAGATAGAATGGGGCTTTTGCGTTAGTTACGCGCCAAACACAACATTTCGGCGCTCTCTGCGCAGAGTGAACCGGGATTGCGAAGAACAGCACCCCGAAGCTGAGCAGAACGAAGGTAGTCCAACCGCGGGTCTTCCGTTGAAAAAGCAAAAACATTTCCAGCACTTAGCGCAAAAACTCGCGCAGTCAACAATTACAAATTGGAGTTCGCCACGACGCGTTCGAGACTCGCCATTTGAGATCAGCCTGTTTTATTGGTACGCTACGTAATAATGATGCTGCCGGCGAAACGTTGGCTCGCCCCCACGGTCTTGAGCGTTTCCATGAGTCTGATTTCATGCGCAGCGTTTGCCGCGGATGATTGGCAGGTTATCAAAGTCAGCGGTCATGATTATCTGAGCATCGATAACATTTCGAAGTTTTACAGGCTGCCTGCGGAAGTCGTCCCTGCCGGCAAGCAGATTCGACTCGAGACCGTGAAACATCCGCTCGAGTTTGTTAGCGGCAGCCGCGAGGTCATAATCAACGGCGCGCGTTCTTGGTTATGCTTCCCCCTGATCGAGCATGATGGAAAGTTTTTAGTCTCGCGCATGGACGTGGCCAAAACAATTGAGCCGCAGCTTCGTCCCCATCGCATTCCAAACATCGGCAGGCTCCAAACCGTAGTTCTCGATCCTGGCCATGGAGGTCACGACAAAGGCGCGGTCGGCCGTTATGGTTATGAAAAGAATTTTGCGTTGGATGTTGCGCGGAAGCTGCGGCCTTTGCTCCAAGCAAAAGGGTTGCGCGTTATCATGACCCGCGAAGGTGATTACTTTGTGCCCCTGGAAGTTCGGGCACAGATCGCCAATGCCGCGCAGGATTCCATTTTCGTCAGTATCCATTTCAACGCGACCGATCGGGATCCAAACGCGACGGGTTTTGAAATTTTTTCCTTTACTCCGCGCGGGGCGCCATCCACGTCTGACACTTCGTTGACCCTTAGTTCTCTAGACATGCAAGCCGGCAGCACGGTGGACACGCAGAGCATGGCGCTCTCGTCCTGCATCTATCATTCGTTGCTCGGTCACATCCCGGAGTTTGACCGCGGAATCAAGCGGGCGCGTTTCGCTGTCCTCCGACTAACGAGAGTGCCCGCTGTGCTCATCGAAGGCGGCTTCCTCACCGAACGCGGCGAAAGCGAGTTGATTGCGAAGAATGATTGGCGCACAAAACTTGCGCAGTCGATCAGCGTCGGGATTCAAAACTATCAGGCGTTGGCGGATAAAAAGCAGCCTCCGACGCTCGTTGCTGATTATCGTCGGCAAGGAGGATCGCTGCCGGTCGAGTCCGTTATCACGGTGGCGGATTCAAGTTTGATAAATCTGGTCGGCGAATCTGAACTCCTTTCGCCATCGCCGCCGGCGGCGGAAACTGCCCCGTCGCCGTCACTACAACAGCCCCAGCTGCCAACTTCGCTCGAATCTGCCGTCATCATTCCCTAAGCGGCAAAA
Source organism: Verrucomicrobiota bacterium (assembly GCA_005887855.1). The sequence goes on from VBQB01000178.1 coordinate 4,492, forward strand.
TCGTTTGAGTCGATTCTGTAGCGGCAGGCAACACCTGCAATTCGCACGGCACGCCATTACCACAGATCGGTTGACTTCATTCTCACGGGTCTTAATCTGACCGAGAAATTAGTGCGGGGGAGCCGCCTGGCTGAGATGATCGACGACAAAGGTCGATCGAACCCCTTGAACCTGATGCGGGTAATGCCGCCGAAGGAAGCGAGGCTTGGCCATGCGTTTTTCCGCGCATGGTTTTTTGTTTTTATTAACCGCGGATTACACCGATGAATACTAATAAAAAACAGGTGGACCCCTCTGCAAATGGAGGGACGACCTCCGTGTCGTCCGATTCTTCTGTAGGGGAAGCTGACAGCTTCCCATCTAATAATAATCGGGACGCTAACAGCGTCCCCTACAGCTTACCGAATTCGAAAAAGATTTACGTCGCCGGCAAACCGCATCCCAACATTCGGGTTCCTTTTCGTGAGATCTCGCTCGCTGCGACGAAAACAATGAGCGGCGAAATCGAGTTGAACGAACCTGTGCGTGTATACGACACGAGCGGCCCGTGGGGCGATCCGAAGGCAGATATCGATGTAACGCGCGGGTTGCCGGCATTGCGCGCGAAATGGATTCGCGATCGCGGCGACGTTAAAGAAATCGAAGGACGAAAAGTTCAGCCAATCGACGATGGCTATTTGTCAGACGTTCACGCGAAATCGGTTTCGCGGAACGGAAGTTCGAAGTTCGAAGGTGAAAGTTCGAAATTAACGCGCAAACCGTTGCGCGCTTCGGCCGGGCGCCCGGTAACACAGTTGTGGTACGCCCGTCAGGGAATCATCACGCCAGAGATGGAGTTCATTGCCATCCGTGAAAACGGAAAAGTGGCGCATGCCTCTGGCTTGCGTTCTAAAGAAGATAGCAAGCCGGAGGCTTGCTCTACCATATTTCAACACGCTGGCGAATCATTCGGCGCGCATATCCCGCGCGAAATCACTCCGGAATTCGTCCGCGACGAGGTCGCGCGCGGGCGCGCCATTATCCCCGCGAACATAAATCATCCGGAAAGTGAGCCGATGATTATCGGGCGCAATTTCCTGGTAAAAATCAACGCCAATATCGGCAACAGCGCCGTGGCGTCGTCGATTGAGGAAGAAGTCGAGAAGATGCGTTGGGCGACGAAATGGGGCGCCGACACAGTGATGGACCTTTCCACCGGCAAGAACATTCACGCCACGCGGGAATGGATCATTCGTAACTCGCCGGTTCCGATCGGCACAGTGCCGATTTATCAGGCGCTCGAAAAAGTTGGCGGTCGCGCGGAAGAGCTGACTTGGGAAATTTATCGCGACACACTGATCGAACAAGCCGAGCAGGGGGTTGATTACTTCACCGTCCACGCCGGCGTTCTTCTCCGCTTCATCCCTTTAACGGTTAAACGAGCAACGGGGATTGTTTCCCGGGGGGGAAGCATCATGGCCAAATGGTGTCTCGCGCATCATCAGGAAAGTTTTCTCTACACGAAGTGGGACGACATCTGCGAAATCATGGCCGCCTACGACGTCAGCTTTTCCATCGGCGATGGCCTGCGGCCAGGCAGTATTGCTGACGCAAATGATGAGGCCCAGTTTGCTGAATTATACACGCAGGGCGAGCTGACCCAGCGCGCCTGGAAACAGCACGTGCAGGTGATGAACGAAGGCCCGGGCCACATCCCCATGCACATGATCAAAGAGAACATGGAGAAACAACTCGAGTGGTGCGACGAAGCGCCGTTCTACACCCTCGGTCCGCTCACCACCGACATCGCGCCTGGCTACGATCACATCACCAGCGCGATCGGCGCGGCCATGATCGGCTGGTACGGATGCGCCATGCTTTGCTACGTCACACCCAAAGAACATCTCGGATTGCCGAACAAGAAAGACGTGAAAGATGGCGTCATCGCCTACAAGATCGCCGCGCACGCCGCCGATCTCGCTAAAGGCCATCCCGGCGCGCAATACCGCGACAACGCCATCTCCAAAGCGCGCTTCGAATTTCGCTGGGAAGATCAATTCAATCTCTCACTCGATCCCGAAACCGCGCTTGCCTTTCATGATGAGACCCTTCCGATGGAAGGGGCGAAATCAGCTCATTTCTGCTCGATGTGCGGTCCCCATTTCTGTTCCATGCGAATTACGGAGGATGTACGAAAGTACGCAGCGGAGCACGGACTCGCTGAAACAGAAGCGATCGAATCAGGAATGCAGGAAAAAAGGAAAGAATTCCTGGAGAAGGGCTCAGAGATTTACGCGAAGACGTGAACTATAGCCGCCTCGCTCTGTCGAGGCGTTCCGCTGTAGAGGCGGCTGTGTCAGCCGCAAGATCTGATGCCCGCCCTCAAACCAACAATTTATCTCATCGCCGGCTGCAACGGCGCAGGCAAAACCACCTTCGCCAAAGAATTTCTCCCGTACGAAGTGAAGTGCTTGCGCTTCTACAACGCAGACGAAATTGTGCGCGGCCTGTCGCCGCTCGATCCGAGCGCCGGAGCGATCAAAGCCGGTCGGCTGTTGTTAGGCGAAGTGCGCGACTCAATTAGCACGCTCAGCGGCAAGACGTATATTCGTATCTTCGAGCGCGCGCTTTCATCAGGCTACGATCTGGAACTCCACTATCTTTGGCTTTCGAACGTGGAGCAGACGATCGCGCGTGTGCGCCGACGCGTTATTATGGGAGAACACGATGTTCCAGCGGCGGACATTCGTCGGCGATTCAAACGCAGCCTCAGTCGTTTGCTCGATGATTACTTGCCGCTCGCGACGCGCTGGGCAATTTGGGACAACCGCGGATTGCCAGCCAAACAATTAGCGACTTCGGCGACTGATGATATAAATTCGGTTCGACGGCTAATCGGGTTATGAAAAGGAATCGCAGCGCAAATGACGCGAAGAAACCGCCAGCGTTTGTTGCGCGCGCCGAACGCGCATTCGGTCGCGTCGCCCGTAAGCTGCGCGCGGAGAATCGCAAACTTGGACTACGTCCTGGTGTCTGGGCGAATGGCAAACGCGCTGTCCCCCGATGAAATCCGAGATGCGGGACAAACTCGCGCAATTGCCATTCGATGAATGGAGCCGATGGGAATTGAGCGACATAGATGGGCAAGCCGAAAGGCCGAAGTGCGCGGGACCGAACGAGTCAACACGAGACCAAACGGGAGCGCTCGGGTCGATGCCATTAAGGTCACCCCGGAGGGCGAGATTCGCGGGCTGACGAAGCTCGTCAAAAGATTCGCAAAGTCGGCGAGTTGATTCGACTTCGTCAGAAGATTAAGAGCGATGTTTCGAATGTTTCAGAAAAGGCAGCTCTGGTCGCGTCGTTCGACCAGGCGGCGGCTGAACTTGATGCGGGCAAAGGCATTCCTATTGAGCGCGCTCGCGAGGACATCCGCCGATGAGCTAGAAAGTAACTTAGAGAGATTTTGAGATAGGGTCTACTGTCAATGCCTGAAAGCGCGGATCGTTCCGGAGCGGATCGAACATTGGATCGAGCCGGAGCAGCGCAGGAGTGAGCGGCACGCGTGAAGCCAGTGCGCCCTCGGACGGTATCGACAACAGTTTCTGCAACGCGGCGATGGCACGGTCGGGCTCTCCTAGCTGCGCCGCCACCCGGGCGAGAACCTCGATTGGACCGGGACCACCTACCACGTCTTTCTCGATCGGGATCACGGCCATCGCGCGCTCCGACAGAGCCAACGCGGTGGCTTTGTCACCAAGGCCCATATTGGTCAGCGCGAGATTTCCAATGAGGATATAATTTTCCGGCTGTTCTTTGAGGAAAGGTTCCAGTTCGCTGCGCGCCTGTCGGCAACTTTCCTGGGCAGCGGCATGGTCGCCTGCGACTTCTTCCGCC
>VBQB01000375.1 GCA_005887855.1 Verrucomicrobiota bacterium
TGCCCGTAGGCGTGTAAATTGCAGAATTAATTCCAATCACTTCGCCATGGGAATTGATGAGCGGGCCGCCGGAATTGCCTCGATTGATGGCCGCGTCGGTTTGAATCGCCTCTTCGATGAACGTGGTCTGGCTGGTCTGAACGGTGCGGCCGACGGCGCTAACCACCCCCGTCGTGAGCGTAGACTGGAAGCCGAACGGATTTCCGATCGCGAGAACCTTCTGCCCAACCTGGATCGCACCGGAATCTGCGAGTTTCAAAGTGGTGAGTTGCCTTCCTTTGGGTTCGATTTTGATGAGCGCAACGTCATTGCGCTGATCGGCCCCGATATATTTCGCCGGGTGACGGGACTGATCGCCCAGGACAACTTCAATGGACTGCGCGCCTTCGACAACATGGTAGTTGGTGAGAATGTAGCCGCGCGGATCGATGACAAAACCCGAACCGGCGCCTTCTACCGGGATGGGGTCCATAAAGAAATCGTACTCAGTCGCCTTAGTCAGGATATTGGCCACGGCTGGAGAGACTTGGCGGTAGATGCGTACGTTGATGGATTCGTCCTCGGTCAGCGCGGCGTCCCGGTCCGCAACGGGGGAGAAAGAGCCACCGCGCCGCACGGCTTCGACTTTAGCCGGGTCACGGGGGCCAAAGCGCGCTCCGGCCCAGAAGGCGCCAAGAATCAGCACCAGCGCGGCGATGATGATCCGTGCGCGATTCGATCTGTTTCCTGCGTTCATCGGTAATTTCCCTTCTGTTCCCATTCGATGCTTCTAGTATAGGCAAATTGCGGAAGCGGGTCACCGCGCGGCTTTGCTGCGATGGAGTTTGGCGGCCAGCGCTTCCACCTGCTGGCGCGTCTGCCCGAGAGTGCCGGAGCAGTCGATTTTCTCCGTCGCCAGGCGCAGCTTTTCTTCCACCGGCATTTGCGCGGCGATACGGCGGCGTGCTTCGTCTTCACTGAGTCCGCGCGCGCCGAGTCGCTCGAGTTGTTGCTCAGGCGTGCACCATACAACCACGACGCCGTCGAGATGTTTGTGGATACCCGATTCGATGAGCAGCGCGGCTTCGACAAACGCGGCGTCGCGCGTGCCGTTGCGCTGCCATTCATCGAACTGGCGGAGGACCAATTCCGCGACGCGCGGATGCACGATGGCGTTGAGCCGATCAAGCTTCGCGCGATTTTGGAAAACCAGCGCGGCCAGCTTGGCGCGGTCCACGCGGCCCTGGTCGTCGGAAATTGTACGACCAAATTCGCGGAGGACTTCTTCGTAGGCAGGCTGGCCGGGCTCGATCAGCTTGTGGGCGAGCGAATCAGCGTCAAGAACCGAAAAACCCAGCTCGCGGAGCATTGCCGCTACAGCGCTCTTGCCGCTGGCGATTCCGCCGGTCAATCCGAGTCGCAGCATTCTGCCGGTCACCGGGCCGTAGCCGTTGATTGGGTCGCGGATGATTCCGGAGAAGCGCGCCGCAGGCGCGCAGCCTTGACGGTGTTGCTCATGAGCATGGTGATGGTCATGGGCCCAACGCCACCGGGGACGGGAGTCAGCGCGCCGGCTCTGTTGACCGCGTCGGGATGAACGTCGCCGACCAGGACCGAACCTTTGGCGCGGAATTTTTCAAGCCGCGCCGGAAAATTTCGCAGAAGCCGTTCGGCTTCGGCGGGATCCTTGATGGTGTTGGTGCCCACGTCGATCACGGCGGCGCCGGGCTTGATCCAGTCCGCTTGTACAAAGCCCGCTTTTCCCATGGCGGCGACGACGATGTCCGCGCGGCGGACGATCTCAGGAAGATCGTGCGTTTTGGAATGGCAGATGGTAATCGTGGCGTTGGCGTGCATGAGCAGAAGCGCCATGGGCTTGCCGACAATGTCGCTGCGTCCGAGCACGACCGCGTTTGCGCCTTCGATAGGGATATCGCTGCGGCGGAGAATCTCCATGCAACCCGCGGGAGTGCAGGCCACTAGGCCGGGACGGCCGCTGACGAGACGGCCTAAATTGACGGGATGAAAACCATCCACGTCCTTGGCTGGATGGACGGCTTCGAGGATGCGCTTGGTGTCGACTTGCTGGGGAAGAGGAAGCTGGACCAGGATGCCGTCGACGTTGTTGTCGTGATTCAGGTCCTCCACAACGGCGAGAAGTTCTCGCGTCGTAACAGTCGCGGGAGGCGTGAGGAGGCCACTCGCGAGGCCAAGTTGCTCGCAGGCTGCGGCGGCGAGGCCAGGACGGATGCCGGCGGAGGTAAGCACGCGAACTTCATCTTTCAGTTCAGCGAAGATTTGATCCCGGATTTTGAGGCCGTCGAGAATGCGTGCGGTCATCAGGCGCTCGCTTTCGTGAACCGAAAGAAAATCATAGCACAGGGAGAAACCACGTCCGGTCGGATCTGAACCGTAGGTGGCCGGAGAGGGTTTGCGCCTTTTCAGCGGGATGGTGCATCAATGAGTGACAGATGTTGAGGAAGGGACCAAACGAGAAGAGAAACTGCTCAGGCGAGGAGGAATCATGGCAGCACCAAGCGCAGGCGCAAAGATCGTTTTGCAGGTCGGCGAGGAATTGCGCATCCGAAGTAATGGAGACTTGATTGTGGACAACCCGGAGCTGGAACTGGCCCGCGAGGAACGCGCCGCAGACGCCGTGCTGCTGTACCGGTTTGACGCGCAAGCGGGCGAGCACATTCTGCGGCTGCTAGATCCGGTGGCGGATCACCAACACGTTAAAGTGCACCGTCGCGACGATTAAGATCGCGGCACGGCAGACCATTCCGGCCTACTTTACGCGGTGGTAGGTGACTTCGATGACCGTGGGCTTGCCGTCGGCGCCGGTGATATCGCCGTGAGAAGTGTAAGTGTCGTCGGCATTGCGCGTGAGAATGGCGTCTTTCAACTGATTCATCACCGGATTGTCGAAACGGAAGGCGTTGGCGTCCCATTTCGTGAGATTCAGATGGTAGGCCTCGGTTCCTTCCCAGGGCTTCAGCTCCGGCGAGAAATGGCGAAAATAGAAAATGATGCCGGCGGCGGTTTCGCGGATGGTGAAAAGCTCGATGACGATCGTTTTTTCGTTGTCCGTGAGGCGGAAGAAGCCCTGCATGGTGCCGTTCTTGGGCGGCATCCACTGCTGTTCGGCGGTCAATTGCTTTTCGGAGCCGGGAGCGCCGAGTCGGCCTTCCCAACGTCCGGCGAGCCAGGCGAAATCAGCAAGCGTCACGGCTTTTTGGTCCGGCGTGACGACGAGGATGGCATTTTCTCTTTGCGCGTGCGACGCGTTGGCTGTCCCGTGACGCGCCAAAGCTGCACTCGAATGAAAAGCCAAGAACCCAAAAGCGGACAGGAGACACCAGCGGCTGAAGCGCATGAAAACCTCCTGCACTTCTATACAACAGAAACGGAAAAACCTTT
>VBQB01000179.1 GCA_005887855.1 Verrucomicrobiota bacterium
TCCATCTGGCGGACGCAGAACGATTGCTCGCTGCATTTGCGGAAGGAGTTTGTGCCACGAGAGCTGCATGCGATCCGAGCGCTGGCCGATAATGACGGGTACATCAGAGTCGGGATGATCCCTAAAGGTACGCCCGTGAACCTGGTCGCCAATCTGGACCCGGACTCTCAACACAAGGTTGTCTTTGTTAAAGCCGCTGAAAAGTTGATCAAGCTGAAAACCACGAAACTTTCACGCGGCGAAGCCGCTGCCGAATTCAACCAGCTCATTCCAGACCTGCTCGCGGCAAACAAGTGTCCGGACTTCGTCGAGGACAAGGGTCACTATTTCGGCACAGACTTACCAGATACGGATAAGCGCGCGCTCATTGAGTATCTAAAGACATTCTAGATGCGCGCGTCAATCAAACGAAAGGAAAAAACATGGCAGTTACAGTTCCAGAAATGTTGAAAATGTCGCAGGCGCAGCTCGACGATTTGTTCACTCAAAGTCCAACGGGCGAAATCCCACGCGGCGAGGCCAAAGGCACGGCGATTATCGCACCGGGAACAACTTACACACAGGACATGGCTAATTTTGTAAGTCATTTTGCGTGGCAGGGAAAAATTTTCGATCCAGCAAAGGGAACTTTGCGAAACAGGATTTTGCCGTTTGGGCTTAACGCGATCATCGCCAAGGTGTACAAAGGCCAGAGCTGGATGGACAACAAAGAGTGCATTGTTCTCGACTATTCGGAGACTTCGTTGGTAGCCCACTGGGTCCGTGACGAGATCCGCGAAGTCTCTCCGCGCACTTACCTCGGCAAAGTTTACCTGGGCAAAAAGCGATTGATTGATTTCGCGCTTGAGTTTCCGGCGTCAGGGTGATCGCCATTGTGCGGCAATGGCCGAGGCTCCAGATCAACCTGCGGAAATCCGGCGCTGGCGCTGGTTGATTCTGTTGCTGGCAGCTGTTGCGGTCATCGCAGTCGGTTTTTCGTATCTGATCTGGCGCTTTACGCGTGACGATCCAATCAGATACGCCGACGCGGAAGAGCATTTCAAATACGGCTCATCCGGCGGAGAGCGCGAATCGGGCATTCCCTACTGGATTTGGAAAGTGCTGCCAAAAATGTTTCCAGAGTATTTGCCAGGCAAAACGTACACGCCGGGGCGCGAATACGCCTCGTTAGGTTTTCTTTACGAGGCCGGCAAAGATCTGCCGATTGGCGTTTCGCGTCGGAACACTCAGGGACTCGATCGCGTCTTTCTAAATTGCGCGATTTGTCACGCTGGTTCCGTGCGCGAAACGCCTCAAACTCGCCCCGTCATCTACGCTGGCATGCCGTCGAACACCGTCGATCTGGAGGGATTCGAGCGTTTCATTTTCGCATGCGCAACCGACCAACGCTTCAACGCTCCAAGGATGATGGCCGAGATTGAAGCGATCGGCGGCAGATACGATTTCATCAATCGATTTCTCATGCGCTATTACGCGATCCCGTTCATGCGCGAGCGATTGCTCATGCTGAAAGGTCATTTCCGTTTTGCCGACTGGGAACCGGACGCAGGCCCCGGCCGCACCGACACGTTTAATCCCGCCAAAACACTTCTGGAATTTCCGTTGGAAAAGCTGGAAACGCGAGAGTTGGTTGGGCTCTGCGATTTGCCATCGATCTGGCTGCAAGGCCTGCGCAAACAGAAAAACATTCACGCCCACTGGGATGGCAATAACAGCATGATGGAGGAGCGCAACAAGAGCGCTGCATTTGGCACGGGCGCGTTTCCGCCAACGATTGATCTTAAACAAATGGCGCGGATCGAGCAGTGGCTGCTCGACAAGCAACCGCCCAAATACCCGTTCCCGATCGATACGCAGCTCAGCAGGCAGGGCGAAAAAGTTTACGCGCAATACTGCGCAAATTGTCACGGTCGCAATGGCCGCGATTTTAATGGCGAATATGTTGGCGATGTCGTGCCTATCGAAAAAATTGGCACCGACCGTCACCGGCTCGATTCCTACACCGAAGAACTGGCTGTGACGCAAAACACGCTTTATGCAGGCTATCCGTGGCGGTTCAGCCACTTCCGAAAAACCTTTGGCTACGCAAACTTGCCGCTCGATGGCGTCTGGCTGCGCGCGCCGTATCTGCATAACGGCTCGGTCCCCACGCTGCGCGATCTGCTAAACCCTAGCGCTGAACGCCCGGCGGTTTTTTACCGCGGGTTTGATGTATTCGACCAGGCGAGGGTCGGATTTATTTCGGACATCACTCGATTCGATGACGAGGGGCGCAGCAAAGATGAGCCGGCAAATCCAAGGCAATACTTCAGGTTCGACACACAAGTAAAACCGGGCGGTGCGACACCGCGCGATCGGAATGAAGGCAATTCGAATGTCGGCCACGAAGGTCCGGCATACGGGACGATGCTCTCTGCCCAGGAGAAAGACGCGATCGTTGAATATTTGAAAACATTTTAAACGCACTGACCACCGACGAATCAATGAGTCTTTCGCCGAAAAAGAAACGCATTCTTTGGATCTCCACGATTGTGATCGCGGTCCTGCTTGCGCTCGGCGCTTTGTTTACGTGGACAAAATTCTTCCGCGAAGAGAAGGAAGTCTTTGCGAACGAAGAGGAACATTTCAAATACGGTTCGCTCGGCGCGGAGGGCGATCGCGGCATCCCCTATTATCTCTGGATGGTTTTGCCGCGCGTTTTTCCCGACCTGATGCCGGGGCCAGGCGGCTACAAGTCGCTCGGTGTTGTTTGGGAAGAGGGACATGAAATTCCGGTCGGCTTTTCGAAAAAAGTCGTTGGGTTCGAGCGGATCACCAACAACTGCGCTGTCTGTCACACGGCGACCTATCGTTTGAGTGAGGACGAAGTGCCGCATGTCGTCGTCGCGGGCCCGGGTCACACCAACAATGTGCAAAGCATGCTGAGGTTCCTGTTTAAAGCTGCGCACGATCCGCGGTTCAATTCGGACATCATCATGAATGAGATCCGCCTGGTCAGCGCGAACAATTATGGCAACGGAGGTCTCTCATTTATCGACCGACAGATTTACCGTTACCTGTTGATTCCGTTGACCAGGAGAGCGCTGCTTAAACAGGAAAAACAATTCACCTGGATGGAGCGCTACGTTACCGGCGGCAAACCAAAGCCCGATTGGGGTCCGGGCCGGGACGATGCCATGAACCTGACAAAGTATTTCATGACCAGTATGCCGGAGGACGACACGTTTGGCCCGACCGATTTTCCGTCGATCTGGAATCTGGGAATCCGCAGCGGAAAGGATAACGTGGGAAAACAGATGTTCCTGAATTGGACCGGCGACACACCGGCGGTGCGCTCGGTTCTGATCGATTCGGCACTCGGTCTTGGCGCACCGGCACGGCCGTGGTTTCTCCAGCGCATGGCCGATCTCGATCATTATCTGAGCAATCTGCCGCCGCCCAAATGGCCCTTTGCTCAAACAAATCCGATCAACCAGCAGATGGCGAGTGAAGGCAAGACGATTTACACGCGCGACTGCGCAGCGTGTCACGAACCCCGCGCTGAATTTACAAACAAGGTGGTTCCTATCACCGAGATTAAGACTGATCCGGAGCGGATGTATTCGTGGTCGAAAGATGCCGCGGCCGAGGCAAACCGGCGCGTCAAAAAACTGGGCATCGATCGTCCACCAATGGTGGAGACCCAGAATCCATACGGATACGTCTCGCCTCCATTGGATGGAATCTGGCTCCGCGCGCCCTACCTTCACAACGGCTCCGTCCCGACGCTGCACGATTTGCTGAATTCGCCGAACGAGCGTCCGCAGACTTTTCATCGCGGCTATGACGTTTTCGATCCGGTGAAAGTTGGATTCAAAGAACCACCGCCCCGACCGACTGGCCCCAACGGCGAATTAACGCAACCCTACTTCTCTTTTGATACGCGAGAAAAAGGAAACGGTAATCAAGGCCATGCTTACGGCACGCAGCTATCGAACGAGGACAAAGAGAAATTGCTAGAATATTTGAAGACGCTCTAGGGCATTTGTCCTAGAAGCCATCTCACAAATGTTGTAGCCACGCCCCTGTTCGCCACGGTGAATCCGTCCGGTGGCGGATGGGGCGTTTGCATCTTCGGAGCCGCACATTCTGGACGGCGCAGCGGCCTTCGCGTCGCCGATCACATTGTTCAGCTATCGGACTTTCTTAGCGAGCACGATCGGGTTTTCTGATTTTGGCTGACACAAATTTCCGGCCAAGATGCACGGCTCAGGATCTCCATTGTTCCAGGTGGGTAGAAATGAGGGTCAAAACAATCCGGCTTACAAAACAAGCACTTTAGGTATGATAGAGGGCAGGCAATTATTGCTGGTTCAAAAAGTAAAGTGAAACCGTGAGGTTATGCAGCCGGAATTGTCAATCGTGATGCCCTGCCTCAACGAGGCGCGCACATTGGCGCTATGCATCGCAAAAGCGCAAGCATTTCTAAAGGAGCACGATATAGCCGGCGAAATTATCGTGGCCGACAACGGTAGCAGGGATGGTTCGGTAGAACTCGCCAACAGGATGGGTGCCAGAGTTGTGACCGTGGAAACACGAGGATACGGCGCGGCTCTGGCAGGCGGCATTGAGGCAGCGCGGGGGAAATATGTAATCATAGACTGGTTTCTTGAGCAACGCAGAACATTGGAATGGTGCATTGCGGTTGGCATGGGGTCGATTGTTGCTGGCGTGGTGCTGGGAATTATGGCGGCCAGGCAATGGTCATTAGTAGGTTTCGGAGGCCTGGAAGCCGTGTGGATCCTCCGGCTCGTCATTTGTTCCGTGCTCTTCCTGCTGCTCGGGGACAGACGCTTCTGGCTGGCTTCTACTTTGGCCTTATGAACCTGGTCGCTGAACGCAGAACGCGGCAACTGTCCTCGTCTGCTGGCGCGACCAAGTCGATCCGCAAGACAAACGAAGGAGCGGGATGAGGGACGAGACTTGGGCGCGCGAGACAACTCTGAATGACTCGGTCACGGTTGAAAGAAAGCCGTCACGATTTGCTAGGCTGATCAGTCGTTATTGGCCTGAAGGCGTGATCATCGCTATCGCGGTCGCGCTTTGGGCTCCGCGTATCTCGGGCCCTATCGATTTGCGCTGGGATGCAGGCGCTTATTATGTGCTTGGTACCTCACTGGCCACTGGCCAGGGTTACAGAATCCTGAGTGAACCGGGTTCGCCGGAAGCGTTGCAATATCCGCCGCTTTTGCCAGCGATTGTAGCAGTGTGCCAGCGGGCTTTGGGTTCGACAGACCCTGACGTTGTCGCACCGTGGCTTCGGATATTATACGCGGTGCTGTTCCTTTGTTACGCCTTGGCTGTGCTCGCTCTGGCAAAGAGGTATGTGCGGCCCGTGTTCGCTGTGGCCGCTGTGGCGCTCACTCTACTTCATCCCTACATAATCTATCTTTCGGATTTGCTCTTGACCGAAATTCCATTCGCTTTGATCAGTGTTCTTTTCGTGCTTGTCGCTGCTGGTGGACCGTTTTCGTCACGTCCATGGTTGCGCGAGGTCGCATTGTTCGTACTAGCGACCGCAGGTTTTCTTTTGAGGACCGTGGGCGTAGCTCTCCTGGCGGCCTGGGTGCTCGAGGCGCTTGTACGTCGCCGTTGGCAGCTGGCACTAGCTCGTGGCTCCCTTGCCATACTGCCTATCATTGCCTGGGGTACGTACGTAGCGCGAGTGACTCAAAGTTATGAATATGCACACCCGGCCTACGCGTACCAGCGGGCGCCCTACCAGTCTTACAATGTGAGCTATGCCGACAGCATCGGGCTGATTGATCCTTCTCATCCCGGTTGGCGACATCTGCGTCTGAGCCGCCTGATGAATAACTTGCGGGCGAATACACGTCCACTAGTCGAGAGTTTTGGCGAAGCGATAAGCACAAGTAGGCGTGTGCCGACCTTAGTTCTATCAGCGCTTGCCATCGTTGGGGTTGCGATGCTGGTTCGTCGCCGCGCCTGGATGATACTTCTTATCGTTCTCGTATCGGTTGCGATCATTTTAATGGCCTGGCGTAATCAGTTTTCCCGGTATTTGATGCCCTTGACTCCGTTTTTGGCAATTGGAGTCATGGTGGCTTTCGACGAGCTGTTTGCAGCGCTATCGACTCTTCCTGCGCGTCCAGCGATCGCGACATTTGGACAAATCACGCTCGCCGTGCTCGTGTCGCTCGCGTTGATGCTGCAGATAGACTTAGTTCAAAAACTTTTTTACAACCGTGCGCTTCGAGGGGCGAGCTATGTGCAAGGTCGTGGAGCCATGGGCCCGCGTTTTTTTATTTACAATGACGTTTATCGTGGTTGGGATGTGGCAATCGCCTGGATCCAGAGCCACTCGGATCCAAATGCCATTGTCGTCACGCAGCTGCCGCAACTCTGCTACCTGCGTACTGGCCGCCGCGCAGTGTTCCCGCCAGCAGAGCGAAATCAGGATCGCGTGCGCGAGTTGCTGGAGTCTGTTCCAGCTTCCTATGTTATTCTGAACCCGCATGATTCGATGCCGGCTGTCGAGAAGGACAATCAGCGCTGGCGTAACGTGGAGTCGGTTGCCCGCGTAAGGCTCTATGAGCGTATTAGCGGCGCAGAATGACGATATTGCTGCTGCTCGGTCATTGTTCGAAGTAGCTAGGCTCGCGATTTTCCATGACTTAGCGATCGGCGCGTTACAGAGGTGATGAGTTTTCTCGAGTTGCTTCACGGGGGATACGTTCACAAAAGGCGTGTTTCGGTCCTCAGCGAGTGGTGCTCAAATTTAATACCGCGGAATGCCAGCGTACTTGACGTTGCTTGTGGTGATGGCCGGCATCGGCGTCACCACGGCGGACAATGTGGTCTGCATCGGTGCCGCGGGCGAGAACGTGAGCAACAGGTGCTATATCGGTTATATTCGTGGAAGGACAGTGGGAAACGGCGACGGCATAAATGTCATCATAGACTCCTCTGGCCAGCTCGGAACGAGTAACTCCTCGCGCCGGTTTAAGAAAGACATTAGACCGATGGATCAAATCAGCGAAGCCGTCCTGGCACTCAGACCAGTCACGTTTCATTATAGGAACCAAGACACCAAAAGAGCCGAAGACGCGCCGCAATTTGGATTGATTGCGGAGGACGTGGCCGAGGTAAATCCCGACTTGGTGGTACGCGACGCCGGCGGCGAGCTTTTAGCCGTGCGCTACGATGCAGTCAACGCGATGTTGCTCAATGAATTTCTCAAAGAGCACCGCAAAGTGCACGATCAAGAGCGCAGGATTCAGGAACAGGAAGCCACGATCGCACAGTTGAAGAAAGAGATGGATGCGCTCGTTGCTCGTCTCAAAGAACAGGACTCAAAAATCCAGAAAGTGATTGATCAGGTGGAAATAGGTAAAGCTGCGCCGCAGCTCGTCGCGAGCGATCAATAGCGAGGCGTCCGCGAATAGTCACCGTCCGTCTTCCCGCTTCACTGCGAAGGTTTTCGCAAGCAGGCGCTTCAACCGTTTAACGCTCACCGCCTGCAGCGAGAGGGGCAGCGGCCACAAAACCGCTTGTGCGCGCGGCGGTTCTCCGCCAGCTTCGTCCTATCATGGCGGGAAATCGCAAGCTTGGTTGTCTCAGTATCTTTTTGTTTGTCGCGCTTTGCGCCAGTCTGTTCGTGAACTTTGTACTGATGGTTGCAGCGTTTCAGCGCCTGGCCGGTGTCAGAGAAGCGGAACCGATGCCGCGTTTTCGCGAGATCCTGCTCCAAAGAGGCGCGCGCGCTAGCTTCGACAAGATCGCTGTCATCACCATGCGCGGCCTGATCAGTACGTCGATCCCGGGCAACGTGAGCGATTCAATGGTTGACGATATGCGTGCGGCGCTGCAACAGGCCCGCGACGACAGTCGTGTCAAAGCCATCGTGCTGGAGATCGATTCTCCCGGCGGAGAAGTGACTGCGTCGGATGCGATCTACAGCGCGCTGGTCAAGACGCGTGCGAAGAAGCCAGTCGTCGTTTATATGGATTCGTTGGCGGCGTCCGGTGGCTATTATGTCTCCTGTGGCGGTAAATTTTTAATGGCAAACGAAAGGTCGGGCTTGCTTCCGTGGTTTTCAAAAGCGGCAAATTCAAGGACATGCTGAATGGTGCCCGGCCAATTACGCCGGAAGAGCGCGATCTCGTGCAGAACTTTATTATGAAAACCTACGACAAGTTTCTCGGCATCGTCGCGAAGGAGCGAAACCTTCAGGCTGATCTTCTGCGCAATACGATTGCCGACGGGAGGATCTTGTCCGGCAAGGAAGCAT
>VBQB01000379.1 GCA_005887855.1 Verrucomicrobiota bacterium
GGGATAGTCTGGTTGGCCGCTGACGCGCCTCAAGATCAAACCGGCAAATTTTGGCGTGATCGCAAAGTCATTCCTTGGTGACCACCGATTCTTTTCTGAACAACAACGCCGACCCGTTTGATAAGATCGGCACGCTGGAAGTCTTGCCTGGCTTGCCACGTCACTACTCTTTTAGTCCGATGAAAGAACGAACCGATTGCCTTCACTGTCCTTGAACATCGCGTAAGTGCCCCAGGGTTGTTTTTGCGGCGGGCCTTCAAATTCCACGCCGCGCTTCTTCAGTTCGGCATAGGTCTTGTCAATGTCATCGCACGCATACGACATATTCATAAACGATCCGATGCGTTTTTCGTCGCCTTCGGGTGTAAACAACACAACGCGTGTCTCCGCTTTCGGCACGCGCAATTCGATCCAGCGCTGTTTCTCGTCGAAAGGCTGGTCGGTGATAATCGTGAACCCGAGTTTATCTGTGTAAAAATCCAGGGCCCGGTTCTGATCGGCCACCGGAATACTGACGAACTTGATTTGCTTGATCATGATGCAGCGAAGGTAATTCCGCCGCTGCGTTCGCGTCCAGAGGCGAACAAGCATTCTCATCAGAAACTGCTGTCCGTTTATCGGTATAGCGCATAGTGTAGCCGCCTCGCTGCGCGAGGCGCCATGTCCAGATTCCGCCAAACAATCCCGATCGATGACTACGTAGTTGACGTTCTAATGCGGGACATTGTCGGGCACGATCAGCAACCGGCCGCTTTTCTAGTTTATCTGTATCTTTACGGGCAGGCCGCGCGGAAGAAATGGAAACCGGTCGTCGCGAGCGTACGCATGCTTGCCGACGCGACCGGCCTTTCCAAGAGCGCCGTCCAAATCGCCCTCGCAAACCTCCGTCGCCGCGAATTGATCGTCATTACCCGCGACCACGCCACGGCCACTTCCCGCTATCGCGTGCTTCGACACTGGCGCACGTAGTCATTCCTGGACAAGTGGAGGTCGATTTCCGCTGTAATTTCCTGTTAAACAAAACTATATGCGATGTAGCCACGGCCCTGTGGGCCGTCTCCCGGGTATGAAAAGCAGCGCCGAGCTGAACCGGCCACAGGTCCGCACACTGGACGGATTCGTCCTGCGGCGAACCGGTGGCTACAGCATTTGTGAAATCGCCCTAGGGCCGCAGATGCTTGCCTGAACCCACTCGGTGGCGGCCTTCACGACAGCCAGTGTCGTGACTCTTTTGCATTTCAATAAGGTCGGCATGCTATGATGCCGGGCCGCAAAAGGACTTGCGTCGCCCGCTACACGCTTCGCTGCTTTTGGATCTGTCGCGTGATTAGAAAATGCGCTAGAAATCCCAGCGGAAATGCAATCAGAGCCGCCAGTGGCCGCAGCGTGATCGCGACTAGCAATTCGGCCAGACCAAATATCCACACAAAGCTCTCTCCCGCGATGGCCTGGCCCCAGTCGGGCCGGAGATTTCCGGACGGAACGCGCGGCTTTAGGGCGGGCCAGAAGCGGGGAACCGCCCGGCAATAGGCGCGATACGATTCACCTTGAGTTTTCAGCAGCGATTCTTCTTCGCGAGAAATCAGCCGATAAACAAAAATCCAGTTTGCCAGCACCAGAAAAATAAATCCGGAACGGCTGGCCAGGACGCCGATTCCAGCCGCCATCGGCAGGGTTTGCCAGATAAAGCGGATTGCGCGTGGAACGAAAAGGCCCGTCGGCTACCAGCGCTTGCGAATGTTGTGCGGTGTCGTGCACGACTTCGGTTCGCAAATACGCCGCTCCCCATGTCCGCAATCCGGCCCCGAGAAAAACAAGCAGCGCACCGGCTACGATCACGATTCGCGCGAACATTATCGCTTGCGGCTCCCCGCGAGCGATCGACGGAGCAATTAGATGCCGCAGCGCGACAACGAACGGAACGTCGTCGAAGGCGGAAAGGCAAAACCCCGTAAGATAGATCGCGCAAATGATCCAGAACCGTTTTTCGAACTCGAACCGTCAATTCGCTATGGGACCCGTTGCACAAAGATCCGCGTTTCGAAAAGCTCTGCCAAAATCCTAACAAGTGAGCGAAATTCTTCATCTGCGGGCCCTCGTCTGCCACGCCAAACAAGGACTTATATGAAAACCGCCGTTTTGTTTGGTGCTGCAGCGCTGTGGTGCGTCCCGTGTCTCGCCAAGGCGCAAAGCGCAGATGAGCGGCTGCGAGCTATCTATATAGAAGAATGGAAATGGCGGCTGGAGCAGTTTCCCGGGCTCGAAGGAGTCGCAAAGCCGGTTCCCGATCGCCTGCCGAGGGTAGATCCGACGGCGCAGGAGACGCGACTACGTTACTGGCAGGATGTGCTGCACAAGCTCGATGATGTTCCGCGCCCGCAGCTCTCGCCGGAGGAGCAGATCAACTACGATGTTTATCGGCCGGAAATCGAGAATTTCGTCGCCGATCAGAAATTCCGTGACTACGAAATGCCTGCGAACTCGGATTCTGCTTTCTGGAGCGATTTAGGCCACACGGCGCGACGCCCTTTCAAGACGCTGACGGATTACAAAAACTGGATCGCGCAGATGCGCGACATCCCGCGTTTTTTCCGCGAACAAGTCGCGAACATGCGGGCGGGGCTTGCGCGCGGCTTCACGCCGCCACGCCTCACTTTGCAGGGACGCGAGAAATCCATCGCCACGATTGCGGAGGGCAAACCCGAAGACAATCTGCTCTACACACCATTCCGGGAACCGATGGTGGGAGTTCAGCCGTCCGACCAGGGCAAGCTTAAATCGGAAGCCGCACAGGTGATTCGTGAGATCGTGCAGCCGGCTTATGCGGACCTGCTCAAGTTCTTCCGGGACGAATATGTGCCGCACACCCGCACGACGCTGGCGGCCGAAGCGCTGCCGGACGGGAAAACGTACTATCGCCAGAAAATTCACGAGTTTACCACGCTCGATCTCTCGCCCGACGAAATTCACCAGATCGGCTTGTCGGAGGTTGCCAAATTACATCAGCAGATGGTCGACGCGATGCACGAATCCGGATTCAAGGGCGAGTTTTCGGCATTCGTGCAATTCCTCCGTGACGATCCGCAGTTCTACGCCAAAACGCCACAGGAGCTGCTCAATCGCGCCGCCTGGATTGCGAAAGTATTCGACGGCAAATCGTCGCAATACTTTGGCTATCTGCCACGCATGCGCTTCGCCATCAAACCTGTCCCGACCGGTCTCGCGCCCTTTTATACTTCAGGCCG
>VBQB01000180.1 GCA_005887855.1 Verrucomicrobiota bacterium
TACTCACGTTACCCGGTTATCTCGCACACCTTTTGCGACGTGGAGATGCTGGCTCTGGAACGGCTTGGATGGACGCTCGAAATTGGCTCCGTTTATTCTCCGCTCGCCAGTTTGCGACACGAACACATCACGCGACTGCGCGCACCTGTTCGCTACGCACCCCCGCAGCAAATTTTGCATATCTGGGAAAAGAAAGCGAAGGCCAGCGGACAATGGCCCGCCGGACTTGTCGATCTTAACGAGCGGAAATATGGGCCGGCATTCAAGCCCGGGCAGCGCGCGCGCAACGCTCTTTACTTCGCCGATCTTTTTACCCGCAGCGGCGTGGCTCACTTCCGCGTTCATTTTGCCAATCGGGCCGCACATACTGCCCTCTTCGTAAAGGAAATTTCCGGCATCCCCTTCAGCGTCACGGCGCACGGGCAGGATTTTATGACCGATCTGGGCAATGACGAGCTATTGCGTGAAATCTGCGCGGCTGCCGAATTTGTCGCGGCCGTAACTGGATACAGCCGCGACTTACTTCGCCAGCTTTGCCCCGAGTCGGCTGGAAAAATCCATCGTGTCTACAACGGGCTCGATTTAGAAAAATTCCCGCTTCCGCTTCCTTCGCAACAAAATCCGGTTACATGCATCTTAAGCGTCGGCCGCCTGGTAGCCTTCAAGGGATTTGATTACTTGATAGAGGCTTGCGCCGAGTTAGCGCGTCGCGGCGAAAATTTTGTCTGCGAGATTGTCGGCGATGGTCAACTGCACGAAAATCTTCGGGCTAAGATCGACAAGTTGAACCTCTCTTCTCGTGTCGCCTTGATCGGCTCACTATCGCAAAAGGCGGTTTTGGAAAAATTGCGCGCGGCCGACATCTTCGCGCTCGCCTCGGTCGTCGATGATCGAGGTGGAAGTGATATTTTTCCCACTGTGATTTTGGAAGCGATGGCCGCAGCCCGCCCTGTGGTTTCGACTCGGCTCGCCGGCATCCCCGAATTGGTCGTGCACGAACAAACAGGATTGTTGGTGCCGCCGGGCGATACGGCTGCGCTGGCCGATGCGCTCGAGAAACTGATACGTGACCCCGAATTGCGATCGGGTTACGGCAGCGCCGGGCGCGCACGGATCGAGCAGCATTTCCAAATCGAGCAAACCGTCGCCCCGCTGCTACAACTGCTGCAGAGGTCACGACTCACGCCGCCGAAACCGCCCACCGTTCCTCACATTCGGCAGATCGCCTATCTGATCGATCGCTGGCCCGATAAAGATTTGCCGCTCATTGAGCGCGAGCTTCAAGAAATGCACGGGCGCAACCTCTCAATCGTACCGTTCGTGTGCGAATTGAATTCCGTCGGCCATTTTACCCGATCGATGGAACGAATGGCGCCGGAACTGGAATTTTTACCAGACACCATCGTGATGGAGGCAGAATGGCGGGCCAATCCCGCTCTCGCGCAAAAATTGGAAGAGGAGCGGGCACAACAAGAACACCGCGCATCCAGCGCGATTTTCTTACGTCAGGCGCGCTTCGCTCTTGTCCTGCGCAGGCTGCTGGTGGATAGAAAAGTTTCCCACGTCCACGCCACAAGTTCCCGCGCGCTCGTCTGCGCGCTCATTTTGCAGGAACTCGCGGGTGTTACAGTGAGCGCGACGATCGAGCTACGTCCAGAGTTACCGCAAAATTGGATCGAAAGCGCACTGCACAGATGCGATGGCGGGCGCCTGAGTGACCGGAAATTACTCCGGGAGCGGAGCAGTTCCTTCGTGTTCGACAAGGCGGCATCCCGTTCTACTCCGCGGAAAGTGGTCGGATTGCTCGGGGAGAAGATCGGGACCGATTTGACCCACCTGTGGTGGGCCCCACGTTTCTGGCAGGAATGGTCGGAATTGCTCGTGCGCTGGAGCCGCGAGAAGCCACCGCGAACCTAAAAATAAACCGATGAACAAAAAGGCCATTCTTCTTGCTGGTGGTGCCGGGACGCGTCTTTTCCCGCTCACCAAGATTGTCTGCAAACAGCTTCTCCCGATTTACGATAAGCCAATGATTTGCTACCCCCTCGCCACGCTCATGCTCGGCGGTTTACAGGAGGTCCTGATCATTTCCACGCCGAAGGATCTACCGATGCTTCGCGATTATCTAAGCGATGGCGCGCACCTTGGCATACGGATCGAATACGCCGAGCAACCGAAGCCGGAAGGAATCGCTCAAGCTTTTTTGATCGGCGCTAAATTCATTGGCGATTCCGGTGCGTCGCTAATTTTAGGCGATAATATTTTCTACGGGAAACTCGATTTCTACCGGGACGCCCTCGCCATCATGCGGGGCGCCTGCATCTTTGGATATCAGGTGCGCGACCCGCAGCGCTACGGTGTGGTCGAATTCGATGCTCAAGGCAAGGCGATCAGTCTCGAGGAGAAACCGATACAACCTAAAAGTCATTTTGCGGTGCCGGGCCTTTATGTTTACGACGAACGCGTTGTTGATCTTTGTCAAAACCTGCGGCCGTCCGCGCGCGGCGAACTTGAGATCACCGACCTGAATTTGCTCTATCTCAAGGAGAAACAGCTACACGTGAAACTGCTCAGCCGCGGCATGGCATGGCTCGACACCGGCACGCAGACAAGCTTGCTCGAAGCCGGCAACTACATTGCGACAATCGAACATCGGCAAGGGTTGAAAATCGCATGTCTTGAGGAAGTCGCGCTTCGCATGGGCTTTATCAGCCAGTCACAACTCTCGATGATCATCGACCGGTTGCCGAAAGGCGAGTATCGAGACTATCTGCGGATGGTCTGCGACGAAGGGCCAAGCGCCGGTCCCGAGCCGGTCGGCTAAGTCGACTTCCGTAACGGCGGTTATGGACCCGACCGCATTATTTGTCCAACGCTCATAGAGCGCCACTACAGTTATTTTGGTTGCTCGCGCAAAAGATGACTGGTGTCGGCGAGCAATTTCGTTACTGCGTCCGCTTCGGTCGCTTCATAATAACCACGGATTTCTCCATGGCGATCCACCAGTACCATCCTCGTGCTATGCACCGGAATTCCGGCTTCATCACTACCGTCGGAAATCGCAAGCTTGAAGCCTTTGTGAGAAAGATCGTAAATCGCGGATTTCGGTCCGGTAAGAAAATCCCAGCGCTTTGGTTCGGCCCGTAACTTCTCCGCGTAGCCGCGCAAAACTTCCGGCGTGTCCTTTTCCGGATCGACGCTGAACGAGACCAGATGCACATCGGTTTTTTCCAATGGCTTTTGCAATTCACTCATTCGCGTGCTGATCATCGGACACGGTCCGGGACAGGTTGTATAAATAAAATCGGCGATCCAAATTTTCCCTGCCAATTGCGCTGAGTCGAACGGTCGGCCCTCCTGGTTTACAAGCTGAAAATGGGGGACTGTGCCGTAGGAGGAAACGGTTCGTTGGGCGAGCGCATGAACTTCCACATGGCGCAGCCAAAGTAAAAGTCCGGCCGTGACCAACGGAATGAGAATCAATGTTGCTTTCCAGACAATCGCGCTCCACGAGGTTCCGCGTTGAATCGGAATTGATGTAGCGTTCATGACTTCGTCAGGACCAATGCACCCAGCAACAGCGGAAGATAAACGATCGAAGTGATGAACAATAATCGCGCAGCTCTCACCGTGCGCTTCTTCAAAAATCGCATTGCGACGGCGATAAACAAACCGCCGAGGGCTAGCTCGATTGCGAGATAAACCAGCGTGGCGATTCCGAGAAACGTGGGCAGCCCTGCGATCACCAGGAGCAAAATGCAAAAGAATACACTTTGACTGGCGCTGCGCTCGCCGCTGCTATCGTCACTCGAAATCATTCGGAAGCCCGCACGCGAATAGTCATCGCGGTACATCCAGGCGATCGCGAAGAAATGCGGCAGTTGCCACAACAGAAGGATCGCAAAGAGGCTCCATGCACCAGCCTCGATTGTTCCGCGCGCCGCCGCCCAACCGATCATCGGCGGAATCGCGCCGGGAATTGCGCCGACGAGGGTGTTTGCGGTGCTGGCCCGCTTCAGCGGAGTGTAGCCAAAGATGTAAATGAGGATTGTAAGCGCGGCGAGCGTAGCGCTTAGCACGTTGCAGGCAACCGCGAGATAACCAACGCCAAAAATCGAAAGAACGACGCCAAGAGTAAGAGCTTCGACAGGTCGCATCCGACCAGCTGGGACGGGGCGTGTTCTCGTTCGGCACATGAGTGCGTCGAGCTTGCGTTCCCACCATTGGTTGAGCGCGGCCGCGCCGGCAGCCGCCGCTGCTGTCCCAAACACAACATGAAACAATGCAGTGTAATTGATCGGTGATTGCGCCCCGAGATAAAAACCGGCCGCGGTCGTGAGCAGAACAAGCAAGGTGAGCCGCGCTTTGACCAACTCGGCAAAATCGAACACGCGGCTACGTGCGGATTCGCCATTTCTCCCAGCAGCTTCAACCTCCCTCGCGTTTCGAATCGCAGCGGCTTTCATGCGACGACTTGTTGCGGCGCGGCCGGCGGTCGCGCCCGACCAAGCTGAGGATACGAGATTCGCCAGCAAATCGCGCCAATGCTCACACCAAAAGATAGCATGATCGCGCCGACCGCGACATGCGCAGTCGCGATGTCGGCCGCTTTATTGCTCCAAATTGTCCAGGCTCCGAGCGCAATCTGGCACGCAACCAGGGCAACCCAAAAGATCGACAATTGCTTGAGCGCAGCGACGCCCGGCGCATCTCTCCAAACGCGAAGACAAAATGCAACCACGATGATGGCGATGATCATCGCGAGAAACCGATGCGCCATTTGCAGCCAGATTTGGAACGCGTCCAGGTCGGACAAACCCCGCGCATCGCGCCAGGCGTTAATCTTCGCAAGGGCGATTGGGCTGGTGTTCGGAATCCACCCGCCATTTGCCGTCGGGAAATCGAGAATCGCAAGGTCGCGATGTTGATGGCGCATTGTCGCGCCGAGCGCGAGCTGCGTATAAATCGCGACCGTTGCTGCAATCGCAATCGTTTTGATCGGTGCAAGTTTCTTTGGATCGACAGCTGGATCGGAGATTGCTCGCCAGAATTTTGAAGTGACCAGAGCGATCACGACGACCAGCCCAAGAAAAGCTTGCGCGAGACACGCGTGAAAGATGCCGATCTCGTCTTTTAGCATGGTGACCCGCAGTCCGCCGAGCACGCCCTGCAAAATCACCGCGCCGAGCCCGATTACTCCAAGATTACGAACCCACGTTCGAGGTTCGCTGCGCCAAAGCCAGGTCGCGAGGATGATCGTCAGAAACCCCACCGCCGAAGCAATCAAGCGATGCGTGTGCTCAAAAAAAATACCGCCGATCCATCTCGAAACAGGAAACAAAAACATATTGTAGCCGAACGTGGTCGGCCAATCGGGGACGGCCAGACCGACGCCTTTGCTCGTGACCATTCCGCCGCTGCAAATGAGAAACAACGTCGCGACGCATGTGATCCACGCAAAGACGTTGAGCCAGCTACTGTAGCGACGGTCTGTGACCGTCGGACTCTTCAAGTTCGATCTACCCACGGTTGCAAAAGAATGAGCGTAGGGGCCGGAAATAATGCGACGGTCATAGACCGCCGCTACAGAAAGAGGCCGCGCTATCCGCCGGGACTTGGCGCCGGCGTGGCAGCGGGTTTGTTTTCCGTTTTCGGCGCACCAGCTGGAGGTGCGCCCTGCGATCCAGCTAACTCGGCGCGCTCTTTGAGCCACGCCTGATAATCCGCCGGTGTATCGACCACCAGCGTGCCCTTCATTCCAGAATGACCCAAGCCGCAAAGCTGGCCACAGATCACGTCGTAAGTCCCGGTCTTAATTGGCGTAAACCACATCGGAATGAGTGAGCCGGGAATGGCGTCCGCTGCTATACGCATGTCCGGCAAGAAGAAATCGTGGATTACATCTTTCGATGAAAGTTCAGTGATGACCGGGCGATTCACTGGCACATGCAGTTCGCCAACCGTCACGATATCATCCTTGCCCGCGGGATCGTTCGGATCGAGGCCTACGGGATTGGAGTTGGTTACCAAGCTAGCATCACGCCGGCCAAATTGGCCATCGGGCCCGGGTAAATGAAAATTCCAGCTGAACTGCTGGCCAACGACATGGACGAGAAGCGCTTCTTTGCCTGGCGGGAACTGATTGACGCGTTTTGCCCAAAGCGGAATGGCGAAGCCGAGGAGGAGGACGGCTTCGATTAAGACGACGGAGAATTCCAGATGAGTCGAGATGCCGCTTTTCACTCCTTGGTGATCAGCAGCCGGATGCCGGCCTTTCCGGAAGCGAATCAAAACGAAAACAAAGAATGCCGACCAGCCGAGGAAGAGCGCCCCCATGAACCAATGGCAGAACTCAAGGATGTGGTCGATTTGATACCCGTGGAAGGAAGCGTTCGGCGGCTGGCCGAGAAATTCATTAATCAGTGCGAGGCTATTCATATTCGCTTAGCTCTTCCTCCGTTATCTCTTGATAAGGCTCGGCGGGCATGCGCCCATGCCGCCAAAGATGAAAACTGAACGCGCCGATTCCACCCAGGACCGACATCACAGCTCCAAAAAGAAACCAGATCGCCACTGCCATGTGCTCAGTCGATTTTCCATCTTTTGCGCCGTAGCAAAACGAACAGGCCAGCGCTTGCCCAGCCGGCGAAAAGATCGACAAGAGTAAGATCGACAAAATTTTCGCTCTCATGTGATGATGCGAAGTCGTTTCATTTTGCGATAAAACCAAACGCCGTAAACGACGAGCGCGACCGCAATAACAATCGAGCAGATTGCGCCGGCCAGATAAATCGGCGCGCCTTCCACGAGATCGACCCAGACACACCATGCTCCGATCCCGAGCGCGAGCAGCGTCGAGAAAATGATGAAAACAATATGGAAGCCCTTAAGTGACATTTAACGAACGACGGGGTAGTCGTACCACGCCAAAAAGATAAGCCAGAAAAGTCCGAGCACAAAGAAACCGGTAAAAATGAGAATGCGATAGATGAGCCGTTTTTCTGCGGCCAGATGCATGAAAATGGCCGCGACTAATCCTGCCTTGAATGTCGCCACTAGCATGGCGACGGCAATGTTCGCTTTCGGCGCCCCGAAGTTCACGTAGGAAAGCGCGACGGTGATGGCGGTGAACGCGAGTAAAGTGGCGCCGACCATCAAATAACCTCGGACGTGCTTTTGGATGTTGTGCGCGTACTCCTCGTGCTCGCTCGGGTCTTGTGAAATGTCAGGCGGATTGTTCATGGCTTAGAGCAAATAAAAAAGGGGGAAAACAAAAATCCAGATCAGATCGACAAAATGCCAAAAGAGACCCGAGACTTCGACGCGATTGGCGAGATGTTCCGGATTGCGCTGGTAAAGTTTTTTGCTGACCGGTAGCCACATGTAAATGAAGACTAGGACGCCTCCGAGCACGTGCATCCCATGTAAACCGGTGATCGTGAAATAACTGGCAAAATAGGCGCTGTGCGTC
>VBQB01000380.1 GCA_005887855.1 Verrucomicrobiota bacterium
CGTCTCCGTGATCCAGATGTACAGCGAAAATTGCACCCGGAAACATTTGTTCGGCGGTGCGAATCATCGCCTCGAGCATGCGTTTGTCGGCATATTTTCTGGCGCCCTTGGAGAGCTGGATGATGAACGGCGCCCGGCTTTGGACATTGCCGCCAAAGAGGCCGAGTAACTGTTCCATGTTATTGATGTTGTATGCGCCGACCGCGAATTTGCCGTAGGCGACTTTGTAGAGTTGAGCAGTGGTGACGATCATAGGCGTAGAGCAAAATATTGATTTTATCCGCCATGGGGAAGGACTCGCTGCGGCGAGCCCGCAGACGGCGGACGAGCGGCAAATCTACTTCCAAATTCAAAATCCGAAATCCGAAAAATTTAGTTTCCGTTTAGGCCAAGCGGCAACATCATCTGACGAGTTCGGCGGAATCGAAAGAAGACTTGATCCCGACTGTTATTCCACGGCTATGAGAATCGTTGCGCTTGCGAACCAGAAAGGCGGCGTCGGCAAAACGACCACGGCCGTCAATCTCGGTTCCGCGCTGGCGGAGCTTGGCCATCGCATTCTGCTTATCGATCTTGATCCACAAGCCAACGCGACCAGCTCATTTGGTTTGCAAGGCATCGAGGAAACCAGTCTTTACGAGCCATTGCTCGGTGGCGTTTCCATCACTGAAAGAATCTTTCCCACGCAGCGCGACGCCCTGTTCATCGTGCCCGCCCATCTCGATTTGGCCGGCGCCGAAGTTGAGATTGCCCGAATGCCGAATCATCTCACGCGTCTGGCAGAAACGCTCAAGCCGTTGCAGGCGGACGAGACATTTGATTTCGTTTTACTCGATTGTCCACCGTCGCTTGGGATTTTGATGAGCAATGCGCTCGCCGCGGCCGATGAACTCCTAACTCCGATCCAATGTGAGTACTTCGCTCTCGAAGGCTTGGTGAAAATCGTGCGGTTGGTCGAGCAGGTCCGCGATTCTGGCGCAAATGGGCGCCTCGAGATCGGCGGTATTGTCATGACGATGTTCGACAGTCGCACCAGGCTCAGTGCCCAAGTCGTAGCAGAGGTTCGCGAGCATTTTGGCGAACGCGTGTACGAAACAGTTATTCCGCGCAGCATTCGTCTGAGCGAGGCGCCAAGCTTCGGCAAATCCATCCTCGAATACGACCCAAATGGGGTTGGCGCGAATGCGTATCGCGCGCTCGGCCGCGAGTTCCTCAAGCGCCATGCGCCGCCAGCCACTCCTCCCGAGTAATTACAAAAACAAGCGTCGGCAATCCGCGAAAGACAGTTTTCTTTTCGATCTTCATTCCGTTTTTCTCTGCAACCCGGCGTGACGGCAAATTATCAGGGTGAATCAGTGAAATCACGCGGGTCAGTTTCAGATTGCGAAACGCGTGGTCGCGCACTGCCATCGCCGCTTCGGTCGCCAGTCCTCGGCCCCAATAATCAGGATCAAGGCGATACGCAATTTCAATTTCGTCCGTTGCATTAACTTGTTGGTGAAGGAAACCGCAATAGCCGATCAATCGATGATCCACGCAATGAATAACCGCGAACTGAGAGGGAAGCCCTCGACGCTGCCAGTTAATGACTTTGTCCAGAAAAGCAGCGGTTTGTTCGCGGGAATGAACACCAAGCGAAAAGCGCATGAAATCTGGGTTCGCCATCAGCGGAGCGAGAAGATCGAGATCCTCCTCGTGAAATGGCCGAAGAATCAGCCGGGGCGTTTCAATCATCATGGTAGGGACGGCGCGCTGCACTGTCCGCGGAGGCCGTACCGCGCCGTCCCTACGTTATCGCCGCTGAGGGCAGTGGCCACTACAACATAAAGACAAAGGCTCAACGACTTTCGATTCATAATCGACATGCCAACGAAAACCGACGAATACGCGCGGCTTGCGACGCCGCCAGATACATCGAACTTAACGGAAGTACGCGAAGCTTCGCGCGAATCAGCCTGGGGACTACGAAGATGTGGCAGGCAAACCGTTTGTTGGACCCGCGGGAAAAATCATGGATCGCGCGCTCGAAGAAGCGGGAATTGATCGCAGTCACGTTTACGTGACGAATGCGGTGAAGCATTTTAAGTGGGAACCGCGCGGCAAACGGCGAATTCACCAGAAACCAAATTCGCGGGAAATCGCAGCCTGTCGACCGTGGCTTGAGGCAGAGCTGCGCCTGGTGAAACCGAAGTTATTGGTTTGCCTCGGCGCAACCGCGGCGCAAGCGATCTTAGGGCCGTCGTTTCGCGTCACGCGCGAGCGCGGCAAAGTACTATCGTCGAAGGTTGCGCCGAGAGTTCTCGCCACCGTTCACCCGTCCTCTTTGCTTCGACAGCCTGACGAAGAATCGCGCGAGCGCGAGTACAAGCGCTTCGTTGTCGATCTTCGGGCCGCCTTAAGAGCAGCGGGTGAAGAATGAAAAATGTGAGGCGTGGTTCACCCGCACCGCCTGCGGGCGATTGAGGTCAATTACCTAACTTCGACTTATGGCTTTGGTGAAGGCGAAGCAGCCGGCGAAGGAGAACTTTTCGTCTTCTTGGTACTTTCGTTTGCTTTCTCTCCCGCGCTCATCGGTCCGATTTTAACCAATTTAGCCTCGAGCGTGCCGTCAGCATTCTTCCAATAGGAGCCGCTGGCTTCTTCGTTCTCTGTGATGTCTTGCATGCTCGCAGCCTTTCCACTTTTTGTGATGGCGGTCTTGTTTGTGACTTTGAAGACACGCGATTTTGCTTTGCCTGCGATCGTGAACGTCTTTGCGTTTTGATCGACGGCCGAGATCATTCCGTGAAACGGGATTGGACGCGTGCTCTGCTTGGCCGGCGCTGCGGCTGAAACTGCGGTTGCACTTGGCGAGACCAAAGGTGAACTCGGCTTCCTCGGCATGGTTTGTGCACTGATCGGCACGCAAAGAGCCAGGTTTGCGACGCAAAGGACGCCGGCAAGATTAATTTCATTTCTCATAATTTTCTGGGTTTTTATTGGTTGAATTCAGGATCGCCAGGAATCTCGGTGAGTGGAAGAGTCGGGGGGCAATCTTCTTCAATGGGTCTAACGATTTGATCTGATGGATGCAAGACCCCTTTCGCCTGATGAAAAATTGGCGAGGCGTGCTAATCTTCGTTCGCCTGAAGACGGGGGTATAGCTCAGTTGGTAGAGCGTCTCGTTCGCAATGAGAAGGCCAGGGGTTCGAATCCCCTTACCTCCACAAATTCCTCCTCTGCGAAACTCATTAGCGCCAGCCTCTCGCTCGGTTGCACGCCGCTGCGTTCCAGCCGATCGCGCCTGTGAACATGATCGCGGCAAGCGTTGCGCTGTTCAGTGTGGCGCTCATGGTTCGAGCCCGATTTTTTTAAGCAAGGCGGGGAATCGTGGGTCGGCAGGCAAGCAGTCCAAACCGGCGCAGACGCAGTATTCCCGGAGGTACATGATGATAGCGTTTTCGAGTTCCACGCCCCGCCTAAAACAAAGGCTTCATCGTCATTGCCTAAACTTGCATGAACGAAGCCCACACAAGTGAGCATGACATTCATCCGCTTTGCGAGTTCGCCCAAATCTTCGAGCGCGACAGGCGCGTCGTGATCTCCTGGCCGGCCGGCCGTAGTTCTGTTGGAGCGTGGAACGGAAAGTGGAAAAAGCCCGTCAGCTGCGCTCCAGCCCGGCACGACATCCACAGAAGGCGGCCGTTCAAAAATATTTTCAAAAAAGTGAAAATAGTCTTGCAAGCCTGTGGGATTTTGGGCAAAACCTTACAACAAAATTAGGCATTGACCTACCAACCAAAGGAGAAACTATGACCAGAACCAGACTTTATCAGTTTGGATTCCTGCGCATGACTCTCGCAGCCTGCGTCGGAATCGCTCTCATTATCGCGTC
>VBQB01000181.1 GCA_005887855.1 Verrucomicrobiota bacterium
TGGCGTTGCCAAGATTATTCGCAGCGCTCATCGAGAACGGGCAACAGAGCGACGGCTCAATCCGCATTCCGGAAAAATTGCAGTCGTACTTCGGTGCGGCGGAGATTCGTTAGCCAAAATTTGTAGCAACGACACTCGTTGCGTAAACCGCCCACAGGGCGGTGGCTACAGGGTCGGTGAAATTATTAGGCTGTAGCCGTTGTCGCTGACCGCGGTGCGAGGGCGCCGCCCGCGGCTACAACTGAAGATTGAGCTGCGATCGCTCCTGCTCGGACAATACTTTCTCGATTTCGGAAGGCAGCGGCAAATTGAAACCAAGGCGCTGGGCGAGCCGCTGGCAGGTTTCAGGCGCAAATCCTTCGAAGTGATTGCTCACGAATGTCCATACGTTGCGCACTTCGGAGAGGTGGCGCTCGATTTTTAACGACCAGCTTTCGAGGGCGGCTTCTCGTTTCCACAGCAGTTTTTCATAACGATGCAGATGCCCTCCATCGACGCTGTATTTCGTGGCATAGTCGCCGAGCAGACGCAGATAAAGAAAATCGGTGGTGCGGGGGAGAAATTCGAAAGGCGCAAGATTCCGTTCGTTGAGAGGGCTGGTATCGGCCCAGACCCAACAAGTGCGATATTTTTCCAGAAGGCGGATAATCTGCGGTCGATGCCAGCCGACATGGCGAAATTCAATCGCGAAACGAAAATCGCGCGGCAGCTGTGCGAGAAATTTCCGAAGCGCTGGCCTTCCGTCCTTCGGCGCGAACGACGGCGGAAGCTGGATCAGGATGACCTGGAGCTTTGGCGCGAGCGGCTCGATCGCGCGGAGGAATGAATTCAACTCGGCGCTGCAATCGCGCAGCCGGCAGGCATGTGTGATCTCGCGGGGAAGTTTACAAGCAAAACGAAAAACGGCTGGAGTCATTTCGACCCAACGACGCACCGTATTTTCCGCGGGAGCGCCGTAAAAGGTTGAATCCACTTCCACGGCCGGCAAATAGCGTGCGTAAAATTCGAGCCAGTGAGAGTCTGGCAGATCCGCGGGATAGAAAGCGCCACACCAGTCTTCAAAACTCCATGCGCAGGCACCAATGCGTATTTTTTGCTGATCGCTTAGATTCAAAAGAAATGAGAAGCTTAATCGATTTTGTGCCATCGAACAGACGTCGATCCAGCGAGAATGTCGATCAATATTATACGGTGGCGCACTCAGAAAAGCGGCTGCCTAACTTGACGGAACGGATAACTTAAATACCCTGCCACACCCCATGTATTTCCGAATTCGCAGCCTCGTTGTGTTCGTCGTCGCCGCCCTCGCTTTGCCCAACCTCAGCGTGGCTTCGGTGGTCTTTGAGCCAGGCAAAAAGGCCAAGTTTGTGGCTCCGGGCGACGAGGAAATAAGCGGGGATGCAGCGGAAATGTTTCAGATCGGGCAGACTGCAGAAAGAGAGGGCAACACGAAACGAGCCATCCGCGCCTACAAGACCCTTGTGAAGCGCCATCCCAAAGACACTCTAGCTGCCGGCGCCCTTTTTCGCGCGGGCGAACTACAGGAGCAACGGCGTGATTATCTGCAAGCGGCACAATCGTTTAGTCAGTTGGTGTTGAGATATCCGAGCAGCCCGCACTTTGATGAAGCAATTGAGGCGCAATTTCGCATCGGCGAAATCTATTTGGCGGGTAAAAAGTTGAAAATCCTGGGCATCCCGATTGCGTCTTCATTGGACCGGGCAGTGACTATTTTCGCGGACGTTGTTCGGACGGCGCCGTACGGGAAGTACACGGCGCGTGCCCAGTTTGACATAGGCCTCGCGCGCGAAAAACAGGGTGCGAACGATGCGGCGCTCCAGGCTTACCAGGCCGTAGTGGACAAGTTTCCGAACGAGCCGGTCGCGGTAGATGCGCAATATCAGATCGGCTACATCTGGTTCCACGCCGCGCGAACAGGAACAAAGGATGCGGCTGCCGCGAGCAACGCCAAGACTGCCTTCGAGGACTTTATTTTTCACTATCCAAATAGCGAGAAAGCGGCGCAAGCACGTGCGAACCTGCAATTACTTGAGCACAAGCAAACGACAAGCTCCTTCGCAGTTGCGAAATTTTACGACAAACAGAAGTATTATCGCGCCGCCGTAATCTATTACAATGAAGTGATTCGTCAGCAACCAGGCTCGAGCGAAAGTGATCGGGCCAAGAAGAGGATCGATGAGTTGCGCGCGAAGGTCGGTGAAGCCGCGCTTCAGCCTGCCTTTGCTGCGGCAGACGCCGCGAAGAAAAAGCAGAGTCCGCATGGAGGCCAAGTGGCCAAAGGCGGATCGACGATGCGCGGCTCGACAAACAACGAAGCACCGTTGCCAGCTCCGGAGACTGATGTTTCGTTGCCGCCACCGGCTTCACTTACGCCGGATACCACGACTGCTCCCGAGCCATTGCCGGCACCGCCAACGTCCGGCGGGTCTCCAGCACCCGAAGCATCGGCGTCTCCTGAAACGTCCGCCTCACCGGCGCCGTGAAAGCTTTATTCACGGCAGCGCTTGCCTGCCTCTGTTTGACTGGTTGTCTCGGCTATCACATCGGTCCGGTGAAACCGTATTACCTTCGCGACGTGCACACGATCGCGGTTCCCACCTTTACAAATAGAACGCTCGTTCCTCACATTGAAGTATTGGTGACTGACACAGTAATTAAGCAATTGCAACAAGATGGGACATTTCAGATTGCAGGTGACGGAAATGCGGATGCGACTTTGACGGCCGAAATCACCCGCATCGACCGCATTCCGGCGCGTTCCGTCCGGGGGAATGTGCTCCAAACGACCGAGTTTAATCTGGCTATGCACTTGAAGTACACTGTCGTGGGGTCGAACGGAGCGGCGCTCGTTCCCTCTGGTGAAGCTGTCGGAGCGACCAGTTTTTTCGTTGGCTCGGACGTTACGACTGACGAACGGCAGGCGCTGCCGCTTGCCACAGAGGACCTTGCCACGCGAGTTGTTAGGCAGCTGAGCGAGGGTTGGTGATGATCGATGAAAGGTGAAGAAAAGCTTTGGTCGATTCTCAACGACAAACTCGACACCCTGCGGGCCGGCAATCGCCTGCCTGAGGCAATCCGTGTTGCTGAAACAGCTCTCGAGATTGCCAAGCGCGCTTTTCCCGGAGCCGAGACCCCTTTGGCGACAAGCTTCGAAAAATTAGGGCAACTTCTCGATCAACAGGGAAATCGTACCGCGGCCAAAGGATATCTTCTGAAGGCGCATGCAATACTGGAAAAAATAGAACCGGCCGATCAGCGCGCCATATTTCGCTCCGCGCGGCGGCTAGCGTTCTTATGTGATAGTCTCGGTCAAACCGAGGAAGCCGTCCGCTTCTACGAAAAAGCGTTCGCCGCGGGCGGCCAACTGGAAGACCTGCCCTACTCGGACCTCGGCACTATGCTAAACAATGTTGCGCTTATTTTCCGCAAGTCAGGACGGCAAAAAGCGGCGGAGCCATATTATTTGCACGCTTTGGAGATCTACGAAAAGCAACTCGGACCTGATCATGAAGATGTCGCCTCTGTGCTCAATAATCTGGCGGTCTTTTACACGAATGAACGTCGTTACACGGAAGCGGAGAAAATACACCTTCGGGCACTGGGCATCCGTGAGAAGGTGCATCCCACCGCGCATCCGGACATCGCGCAATCGAAATGCAACCTGGCGGTGGTGTATCATTCACGGGGGGATTACGCGAAGGCGGCTGAACTCTATCGCGCTTCGCTCAAAAGCTGGGAGGAGTCGACCGAAAAACCGCCGCAAGACTACGAAATTGTCGCGTCGAATTACGCCGATCTTTTGCGTTCCCTTGGTCAGGTACGTAAGGCGCATCAACTGGAAGTTCGCGCACGTAAGAGGCGCGCAGGGTAATCTAACACAACATCGGCAGCTTCGTTAGGATCAGCATCGTTGGTTTGACCTTGCGGCGTCCTGGTGGCTGCGCATTTTACGGATCGCTCCCCTTTGCTCGCGTGGCGGAATTGGCAGACGCGTACGGCTCAGGACCGTATGGGGTAACCCGTGGAGGTTCGAGTCCTCTCGCGAGCACTAACCAGTCTTCTATCTCACATCTCCGCTGAATATTTCCGTTCAGCGAAGCGCAAACAAGGTTTCCGCTGGCCCTATGCCGGGCGGATCGACTAACCTATTTCTTTCCCGCAGCTTTCCTTCTTGCCGCCCATCGGGCCTTCATCAGTTGGGAAAGTCTCCTTCGCCCGGCAGGGGAGATTCCACCTTTCTTAACTGGAGTTGTTTTTATGCCTGCCTTTTGCCTTGCCCAACGAGCTCTGGCGGCTGCTGCAAGTTTGGCTCGAGTCGCGGCCGACATCCGGCGGCGACCGCCGCGAGCTACGGGGCCTGCAGGTGCACCTCCCACTCTGATGATTGAGGAGAGACGTTTTTCCAGAGTATCGATTTGTCGGCGAATCGAGATGGCTTCTTGTAAAGCTTCAACAGATATATCCATAAGTCGTCACATAACCGGAGTTAGCTCAGATGGCAATCAACTTTTACTATAAAAATTAGGCCTCCAATACCCTCGTTAATAACTTCTAGAGGTAGTCGAGCGTGACATAGCATCAATTTCTGCATGAATCGGCCGATAGGGCATCGGTAACGTGAAAAGAGCGAGCGGTCCTAAGATTGCGCGTTAACGTTGGTTGTTCAATTTTGAGACGTTGAATAAATCCAGTATCGCGACACAGCCCGAGCGGGTCCGAAGAATGTTCGGATCTATCGCTCGACGCTACGACCTGGCCAATCATTCGCTAAGTTGTGGGGCCGATTTTTATTGGCGGAGTCGCGCCGCGCAAATCGTCGCAAGTTGGAAGCCGAAGAAAATTCTCGATCTTGCTACTGGCACAGGAGATCTCGCGTTGGTGCTCCAAGAGAAATTACCAAATGCAGAAATCATAGGCGCCGATTTCTTGGCTGAAATGCTGGAGCTCGCGAAAAGAAAAGGTGTGCGCCAAACCGTCGTTGCTGATGCAATGAGACTGCCGTTTGCCAATTCTGCCTTCGATTGCGTTACGGTTGCCTTCGGTTTGCGCAATATGGAAAACTGGGGTGCTGCGCTGCGCGAAATGTCGCGCGTCCTCAAATATGGTAGCCGCTTGCTGGTTCTGGAGTTTTCGCTGCCGCGATTGTCAATCTTGCGTGCTGCTTATCGGTTCTACTTGCATCGGTGTCTGCCGTTTCTCGGCTCCTTTCTCACGAGGCAAAAGAACGCCTATGATTACCTTGGCGAGTCGATTGAAGAATTTCCCAGTGGCGAGGCCATGCTTCGCTTGATCGAAACGAATGGCTTTCATAATGCTAACGCCGAACCGCTAACCGGAGGTATTGTCACAATCTACACGGCGAGAAAGTTGTAGCCGTTTTGCTCGACGAGGTGCGGCGCTGACGTGTTTGGAACGCGCGCGTTACGCCGCCCACGAAACGGCGGCGAGGATCATCGTTTCGTACCCGGTGATGCGCTCGCCGCGGGACTGGGCGACGTAGATGGTTGCGCGACGAGCGACAACTTCAGGGTGTTAAGATCGGAATTGCTGATAACAAAAATGCCTTCCCGCTCCTCGACGCGCGCGAACCATGTTCCATCACGGGCCGCGCCGCCTACAGACAACCTGTGGGAGCTCTTGTCGTCGGGCGAAGTGGTAAACGTGATCGCGAGCTGTGGTTTTTCGAAGCCATGCTGCGGCTGCGTTGCGCCAATCCAACGCACGGCATGCAGACTGGACAACGTGCCAAGCAATGACTGCAGATTCGTCTGATTGATTTCGCCGGTCCCTTTCACCCAAGTCCATTTATTGTTTGAATCGCGGACCAGCGACCGCTCTTGATCAGCTACGACGCTCAAGCGGTGAATTTGTTCTGGCTTGAATTTGAAGAGCGACAATTCCTGCCACAGGAAAGGGTCAACAAGAATGTTATCGAGTAAACCGCGACGCACCGCCACGATAAAAGGCTCATCCCCGAGCCGCGCGTAAACGTTGTCGCCGTCCACTTTTCCGAACGCGATTGTCGCAAAAGGTTGCTCACCGGCTTTGCTTTCAGCGGTGTTCTCCGAGGCAAATGAGCTAAAGGTCAATCGCAGGTGCGGCTTATCGAGCCCGTACTTCGGCAAATCGGAAGCGATGTTCTCAACAAATTTCGTGACTTGCTCATTTTGGAGTGTGTCCAGCATGCGTCGGATTTGACTCGAATTTGCCGGTGCATTATTGCGGCTGACGATTGTCCAATTCTCACCTTTGCGCGCGAAAACAGTTTTACCCTTGTCGCGCGCCTCGATCGTGATGCGGTCAAGAATATTTGTGTCGATTCGAACCAAGTGCCGGTCGCGCAAATCGTCGGGTTTGATGTTGAGAATTTCTTCAATTTTCTTCGGCAGAGTATAAACGAACCCGCGGGGTGCAGACCGCACATAAACCTGGTCCTTTTCTTTCTCCGGCACGCTACCGATCTGCAGCATCTCCCCTTGTTTGTCGTCCGGTCCAAATAACGTAATCACTCCACGCGGCTCGGCCAAGCCGTAGGGGTGCAGATCGCCGCGATCGTCCGTAACAAACTGTTGAATACGCGCCGTGGTAACTTGCCCGATCAAATCACCGATCTTTTGATCGTCGCCACGCGCGCGGAGTGGTTTTAGGATTTCCCAGTGATCGCCCTTTTTCTGCAGCTCCATTTCTCCAGCAGGCGTCTTTAACACGACGCGCGAGACTTGCGTGGTGACCAGATCGGTCAATTTCTTGTCGCGAAATTCCTCGGGCTTTTTCTCGATGTCTCTTTTGATGGTTTGGGCAGCGAGAAACGTTTCCTTTGAATTTTCGAAGCGCACATACATCTTGCCTTCGAGGGCGGCGTCTTTCCCAAATAAAATTTCCGGTGACCGATCCTGCCCGATCAATTTGAGCTTCAGCTTCGGCTTGTTCAGGCCGTATTCATTGAGCTTGCCTTTGTCGGCCTCAATTTCTTTTGCCGAAATCGTCGCGTCCTTCTGCCAGCTCCCCAAATCCAAGAGTAATTTCTCGATCAAAGAATTGTCTGCTTGGTCTTTGATCGGCGTTTCGAGGCGCCATTTACTGTCGTGGCGGCGCATCTCGATCTTATCGTCACCATTCTGGATCACGATTTGGTCGATTTTGTCTTGATCGAAGTTGACTACATTTTGCGCTTGGCGTGTCGCTTCTTCCGTGCTCGGCTGTTTGAGCTCAAAAAATCTGAAGTATGCGAAAATGGCGAGGGCAACCGCAGCTAAAGCGAGGGTGGTCTTCCAATTCATAGATCGAATCGAAGAATCAAACGCGTCGCTGCCACCACACCACGCTACCGATTACGGCTGGAATCAACGGCATTAACACTAGGATCATCCAGCGCAAACTGCGTAACCCATTTTCATCGAGAGTGAAGGTGAGAGGTCTGGGGATTTTTGGCGCGATGCCGATAAGCTGTTCGCGGCTGAGGAGCCAATTCACGCTCCCGGAAATAAAATCGAGGGACTGCTGATCTTGGGTGAGCGCCTTGTCTTGAATAAACGTCGCGTTGCTTACCACGACTAAACGCGACGAATTCACCTGCACCCGTTCGTCCGCGCTGCCGCCTTTTTCGATCGCCGCGCCGATCATTGGCGGAGCGCCGCTATTTCTGTTCGCGTCGGCCTGCAGCTTTGCCTGGTCGTCCGAGTTGTAATCGGTCTCGGCAAAATAACCTTTCTCCGCCTGAATCAGCGGCTCGAGGCGAATATTGGCAGCGCGAACACGATCAGGCTCAAGCGTAAGCGAAGATGTGCCGCCAAAGAACAGCGCACGCACGTCAGCCAGTCGTTTTGTGATCGGGCTGTCGCCCAGAAAATGCGCCTGCACATCGCGAGTTAGCGCGAGCTCCTGGATCCCGGTGCGCAGGAAAACCATCAGCCGGTCGTCGTTCACCCTTACCCCGAGCTCGTTAAGAAACGCGTCTAGCTTGGGCGTCTTCGCCGCGGGATCGAGAAGCACCAGAATCCGTCCCTGTTTGTTCCAGAAGTCGCGCAACAATTGCATTTCACGATCAGAGAAATCGTACTGTGGTCCGATGATCATGACCGTCTTCAACTCTGCCGGAATTGCGCCAACATCGAAAAGATTCAACTCCTGGAACTTGATGTTTTCGCCCTCGATGAATGTCTTGAGCACGGAAACGGGGCTGTTTCCGGAAAGTG
>VBQB01000182.1 GCA_005887855.1 Verrucomicrobiota bacterium
GCTACCGGAAGCCAAATATCCGTCAGGAGCAAATCCAAGTTATCTTGGCGGCGACAGCACGCGGAATTTCTATCAGGAAAGTCTACGCCGCATCGCTCGCCTGCCGGGAGTCGAAGCCGTCGCGTGCACGGATATTCTTCCACTCAGCGGAACAAACAGCGATTCGTCCTTCTCGATCGAAGGTCGGGAAATGAACAAAAATGAGCCATCCCCGGATGAAGAAATTCGCGTGATCACCCCGGATTACTTCCGCGTCTTGCAAACGCCATTGCTGAAAGGCCGCTTCTTTACCGAGGCTGATAACGCGGATGCACCTCAGGTCGCGATTGTGAACGAAGTTCTGGCGCGCAAATATTTCCACAACGGCGACGCACTCGGCAAACGCATCACGTTTAGCGATCCGCGTAAGCCCGATGTGAAGTGGATCACGATTATCGGGATTGTTGCAAACGTCCGACACCGCGCGCTCGAGCTCGAGCCGCAGCCGGAATATTACATCCCACATGCGCAATTCCCGATGCGGGGGATGATCCTGGCCGTCCGCAGCGTGCAGGATCCGCGCAGTTTGACTACAGCAATCCGTCGGGAAATCCAATCGATTGATCCTGATCAGCCGTTGGCAAACGTGCGCACATTCGATCAGGTCGTGTCCGAGTCCGTCACGCCTCGCCGGTTGTCGGTTGTCCTGCTCGGCATTTTTGCTGCAATCGCACTGGTGCTCGCCGCAGTCGGCACATACGGAGTCATTTCTTATTTCGTGATTCAGCGGACGCACGAGATTGGTGTCCACATGGCGCTCGGCGCACAACCGCGCGATGTCCTTGCGCTCGTGATCGGCGATGCGCTACGATTGGTTGTTATCGGGACGCTCGTCGGGCTCATACTTGCCATGTTCTCGACGAGCGCGCTTTCGGCATTGCTCTACAATGTTGGTGCGTTCGACCTGGCGACTTTTGCCACAGTCGCGTTGGTCCTTTGTGCAGTCGCATTGCTCGCCAGTTATATTCCCGCGCTGCGCGCTATTCGCGCCGATCCAATGGTCACTCTTGGACACAATGGATGACGCATTGATTCGGCTTCGTCACGTCGAGCGTTCCTATCCGCTCGGGCGCAGCCAATTTTTTTACGTCTTGCGCGACATCAACCTCGATATCGCCGAGGGAGATTTTGTATCGATCATGGGCCCGTCCGGCGCTGGGAAATCGACGCTGCTGCACCTTCTCGGCATGCACGATCACGGTTGGACGGGTGAATATTTTCTCGACGAAGCCGCGGTGCACCATCTGAAACCGAAGGAGCGAGCGGCATTGCGAAACGAGCAGATTGGCTTCGTGTTTCAGCAGTATCACTTGCTCGATGATCTCACGGTTTACGAGAACCTCGATATTCCGCTGTCGTACCGGCGTTACAGTAAGAGCGAGCGCGCCGCACTGGTGGCCGACATGCTCGACCGCTTCCAAATCGTCGGCAAAAAAGATTTGTATCCGCGCCAGCTTTCCGGCGGACAACAGCAGCTTGTCGGCGTTGCCCGCGCGATCATTGCAGGACCGAAGCTTCTGCTCGCCGATGAACCCACCGGAAACCTGCACTCGAGCCAGGGCGAGGAAATCATGGAGCTGTTCCGCAAGCTCAATGGCGAAGGCATGACGATCGTGCAGGTGACGCATTCGGAGAAAAACGCGTCCTACGGCAAACGCATCGTGCAGTTGCGCGACGGCTGGATCGTCAAAGGGGAATAATGATCGCAGATCTAAAGTTCGCTCTCCGAATGCTCGCAAAAAATCCGGGCTTTACTACGATCGCGGCGCTTACGCTCGCGCTCGGCATTGGCGCAAACACCGCGATCTTCAGCGTCGTCAATGCCGTGCTGCTGCGACCGCTTCCATATTCGAAACCGGCGCAGTTATTCCAACTTACTGAAACGCGGCCGGAATTCGGCGAAATGTCCGTGGCTTATCCAAATTACCTCGACTGGCGCGCCGCGCAGCACAGTTTCGAAGACATCTCGGTTTATCGGCGCGACGATTTCAACCTGACGGGGAATAGCGAGCCGGAAACACTGCGCGGAGCATTCGTCACCGCAAGCTATTTCAGAGTGATGGGAGTAGCGCCCAAGCTTGGTCGTGTATTTTCCGAACGTGACGATCGGGTTGGCGGTGCCAACGTCGTTTTGCTCAGCGAAGCGCTGTGGCAGCGTCGGTTTGGCGGCGATCCGCAGATCATTGGTCGCATTGTCGCGCTCAACTGGATTTCCTACGAAGTGATTGGCGTCATGCCTGCCGCGCTGGCCAACCCGGCCAACATCGATGTTTACGCGCCGTTCGGTTATTACGCGAATCGGCCATATCTGAACCAAAGATCCACCCACCCGGGTCTGTTCGGAATTGCGCGACTGAAAGAAGGCGTTTCCATCAACCAGGTGAAAGCCGATTTTAGCGTCATTTGCAGGGGGCTCGAAGCGCGTTTCCCAGATTCGAACTCTGGTAATGGGGTCAAGTTCACGCAGCTTTTGGAAAGCGCGGTGGGCGAATACCGGGGCACTCTGTGGCTTCTGCTCGGCGCAGTCGGCTTCGTCCTTTTGATCACTTGTGCGAATCTGGCGAACTTACTGCTCGCTCGCGCAGCCGGACGGCGCAAGGAAATCGCCGTGCGCGCCGCGCTCGGGGCAAGCCGGGGGCGACTTATGTTCCAAATGCTCGCCGAAAGCATGCTCCTAGCCCTGATCGGCGGCGGGTTGGGTCTGCTCCTCGCGATTTGGGGCATTGACGCGATTGGCAGTCTTACCCCCCAAGATATTCCACGCTTCCAGCAGATGCGGATCGATGGCGCGGTGCTTGCGTTCACGGCAGGCATTTCGTTAGGAACGGGATTACTTTTCGGTTTTTTCCCGGCTTGGAAGATATCTGGCGCAGATCTCAATTCCGCTTTGCAGGAAACTGGCCGCGGCGGCACCGCCGGCCCCGGCCGGCAGCGCAGCCAAGCGTTGCTCGTGATCGGACAGGTCGCGCTCGCGTGCGTATTGCTTACGGGCGCCGGTCTGTTGTTGAAAAGTTTCGCTGCGCTTCAACACGTTCGGCTCGGCTTTGATCCAGGCCATCTCCTGACGATGCAGATTAAATTGCCAGGACTGAAATACCGCGACAATCCAAACGGGCCAGTGGAGATGGCCGAGTTCTACCGACGGCTACTCGATCGAATCGCCGGACTGCCCGGTGTCGGCGCAGTTGCCGTGAGCGACAACGCGCCTTTCAGCGGCGGCGGAGGATCGCAAGAATCGTTTGCGATCACCGGCCGGCCAGATCCGAAACCGGGTGAAGAACCGTTTGCGGAATCCCAATGCGTGTCGCCCGATTATTTTAAGGCGATGGGGATGGCGCTGCTGCAGGGGCGCGCCTTCGATGCGGGCGATTCTCTCGACAAACCGAACGTCGTCATCATCGATGAAGCATTTGCGCATCGTTTTTTCCCGAGCCAAAACCCGCTCGGTCAACAGATCAATAACATAGCCCGCGACAGACCGCGCCGGCAGTACACGATCGTGGGCGTGGTTCCCACAATTCGACACGATGATCTCGCGGAGACGCAACCGAGACTTGTCCAGGCTTATTATCCGATTGGACAGAATCCGGACGTTTATAGTACCCTGCTCGTGCGTTCTACCGGCGATCCGCTGCTGCTGGCACGCGCGGTTCGCGACGCGGTGCTCGGAGGAGATGCTGCCGGGCAGTCGGTTTTCAATGTGCGCACAATGGATGATCGGCTCAGGGGCAGTCTCGCTACTCGCCGGCTGTCGGTGAGTCTGGTGGGACTTTTCTCCTGCCTCGCGCTCGCGCTTGCAGCGCTCGGACTTTACGGCACGCTGGCCTACGCGGTCGTGCAACGCACACGCGAGATCGGTATCCGGCTGGCGTTGGGTGCACAGCGCGCTGAGGTATTTCGGCTTATCATACGTGAGGGCATGAGCCTCGTCGGAATCGGCCTAATTGCAGGTCTGGCTGTCGCGCTCGTGCTCGGTCGTCTGCTCGCGAATTTCCTTTACGAAGTCGGCGCGCACGATCCGTTTACATTGACCGTTGTAGCGCTCGTGCTCATCGTCGCCGCGCTTACCGCTTGTCTGCTGCCGGCAAGACGTGCCATGCGGGTCGATCCAATCGTGGCGCTGCGTTACGAGTGATTGCGCACAGACGCGCAGTAATGCGCCGGTGTCTGGGTTGATCCCGATGCTATAATAGGCGGATGCTAAATCCGCACACGTTCACGGGGGCCATATATTTTTTGCAGATTCTCACTTCTGCGTTTCTCGCGGTTCTGTTTCTTCAGTCCGGCGTTGATAAAGTCGTGGATCGACGCGGCAATCTCGAATGGCTCCAAGCGCATTTCGCTAGAAGTCCTCTGGCTGGCATTGTACCCGCGATGGTGACTGCGATCACTATCCTGGAAATTGCAGCCGGAGCTTTAAGCGCCATTGGATGTGTCGTGATAATCTTGTCGCGCGATTCGACAGTCGCGTTCTACGGGGCAACCATCGCGGCGATCGCGATCGTCGCACTTTTCTTCGGTCAGCGGATGGCCAAGGACTATGCCGGAGCAGCTGTCCTCGTTCCCTACTTTCTGCTGGCACTGAGCGCGATTTATCTGCTGGCGCGCTGATATTCGCCCGCGGATTACGCGATAACACGCATTATATTTGGAACCGTCAAGGCTCAAGGCGGAAAGTCGCTGATAGCCTAGAGCCATCTCATAAAATGGTAGGGACGGAGCAGGCTGAGCCGTCCATCCGGTTAGGCGCGCCCAACAAAAACTCCTTCGATTTTTCCTATGAGATCGCTTGTTACCCCGTTAGGGACCGGAAGAAACGGGGATTCGTTCTTTCGTCCGGCGCCGCCGGACTCGCTCTTTGCTTAATATCTTTCCCAGCGTTGAAACGCTGGGCTATTTCCTCTTGAAAACCATCATACAAGAGCTCGTGCTTGTCGCCGGGCAAGCCGCAGATTCCTGGCTAATTCTTTGCAATCTTCGGCGGGAAAAGCCAGAGCAGCCTGCCTTTTCGCGAAGAAAGATCGACGTCGACCAGCGCAACGCCGGCCTTCGACAGTTTAAGCGATGCGCCGGTTAATGCAGAAATCGTTTTGGTAAAATCAGGTTCATGCCCGACGACCATCAAACTTTCCACCGACTGTTTGCCGATTAATTCTTCCAGTTCCGGCAGCCCAAATCCGGGCGCGAGCCGGTGATCTTCGCGACATTTCAATTCAAGATGTTCGGCGGCGATTTCCGCCGTTTGGGCGGCGCGCGGCAGCGGACTCGTCAAGATTAAGTCCGGCCGAACTTTAAGCCGCGCAAGAAACGCGCCTATCTGGTTCATTTCTTTCTTGCCGTGTTTGGTCAGGGGACGTTCGTCGTCGGATTTTTTCCAATTCGGCCAATCGGCTTCGCCATGTCTAAGGAAGTAAAGTTCCATATCAATTGTTCGCCTTTCTAAAGAATCTGCCATTTTGGGCGGCGCGTGCGCGAATCGATTTGCCACAGGCGCGTTCCGCCCAGGAACGCGTTGCGATTGTGTCCGCGCTCAACGCCTTTCGGAAGCTCATCCAATTTCTTGGCATTACCACCGCCAAGCACGATGTAATCGGCGATGAGCGATTTCTTCAACTGCACAAGCGCATGCACAACGTCGCGCTGCCAATCTTTTTCCCCGAGCCGTGCCAAGCCCGGCTTGCCCAGATAATCTTCAATAATGCTGCCATTGCGGTAGGGGAGATCTCCCAATTCGAGGGACAGGACGTAATTGTCCCAAACAAGGGCTGAGCCGAGTCCCGTGCCGAGCCCGAGGAAGAGCATCCGGCCGCTCCGATAACTACCGAGCGCTTGCATGGCCGCGTCGTTGATGACCCGGACCGGTTTGCCAAACGCTTTCACGAAATCAAATCGGACCCATCCTTTGCCAAGGTGTTTAGGCTCACTCATAATTCGGCTTTCACGCACCGGGGAAGGAAAGCCCATCGAGATCGCATCGTATTTCCACCCGTTTATGGCGGTTTCAATTTCGGACACCATTTTTCGCGGCGTCATGCGGGGGCCCGACTTGAACTTCCGTTTCATGCCGCGGGAAATCATCAATTTGACGTGTGTTCCCCCGATGTCGATCACCAGGATTTTTTTCTTCATGATTTTTTCGCTTCCGCGATGGAAGTAATCGGAGTCAATTTCGCGGCGCGC
The DNA here is from genome assembly GCA_005887855.1 of Verrucomicrobiota bacterium. The sequence continues at coordinate 6,220 of VBQB01000182.1, forward strand.
ACAGTGCGCTTCGGTTTATTGACTTTTTCCGCCCGGCGACGCGAACGCTGCCGGAATTGCAACTGGGCCTGCTCCCGCGGCTCCGTTCCTTCCGGCTTGAGACGCCGGTAACTTCCATCCGGCTGCAGCTCACGTGCTTTTACCCGATCATGAACAAATTTCGGCAAGATTTTATCGACAATTTCATCGCGCAGCGCCGGTTGCTCGACGGGAAAAGCAAGCTCCACTCGCCGGAAAAAATTCCGCGGCATCCAATCAGCGCTGGATAGAAAGACCTCTCGTTGGCCAGCATTTTCAAAGTAAAGAATGCGACTGTGCTCCAGAAAGCGCCCGACAATGCTAAAGACGCGGGTGTTTTCGCTTAAGCCTGGAATCTTCGGCCGCAAGCAACAGATGCCACGGACGATTAAATCAATCGTCACTTCGGCGCAGGAAGCTTCGTAAAGCTTTTCGATGATCTCCTGATCGACGAGCGCGTTAAGTTTGGCGATGATGCGCGCCGGTTTGCCCGCCAGAGCGTGATCGCGCTCACGCTCGATCAAGCCGATCAACCGTTTGTGGAGATCGAAAGGGGCTACAAGTAATTTTTTCAGACCGGGATAGCCCGCCAGACCAGTCAGTGTGTTAAAAACCACAGACACCTCTTCGGTCAGCTGCGGCTCGCAAGTGAACAGGCTGAAATCGGTATAAATGCGAGCAGTGCGCGGGTGATAATTGCCGGTGCCGAGATGAACGTAATGACGAAGGCGATCAGCGTCGCGTCTGACGATGAGGAGCGCCTTACAGTGCGTTTTTAAACCGACCACACCGTAAACCACGTGCGCGCCGGCTTCCTCCAGCCGGCGCGCCCATTGAATGTTGGCTGCTTCATCAAATCGCGCACGCAACTCAACTAACGCAGTAACCTGTTTCCCGGCGACCGCGGCGTTAATCAGTGCCTCGACGATCGGCGAATCACCGCTCGTGCGATAGAGAGTGATCTTGATCGCAAGCACCTGTGGATCCTGGGCAGCTTCTTCGATTAGTTCGACGACGGGATCGAAACTGTCATAAGGATGATGGAGCAACACGTCCTGACGACGCATGACTTCAAAAATGTTTACATGTGGTGGAAGCGCCGGATCACGCGCCGGTTGGAACGGCCGATCGCGCAGATTTGCGAACGCATCATTCGTTACGAGCGGCGTGAGATGCGTCATCGAAAGCGGGCCATCAAGTTTGTATACGTCGGCGTCGGTTAGATTAAAAAATTCGAGCAACAGATCGCGGAAATCCTTCGGACAATCGGCCTCCACCTCCAAGCGTACGGCATTGCCGCGGCTCGAACGCCGCAGCTCTTGTTCAATCGTGCGCAAAAGATTTTCCGCCTCCTCCTCGTCGATGTAGAGATCGCTGTTTCGCGTGACGCGGAATGCATGCACGCCATCGAGGATGAGGCCGGGGAATAACTCGCCTATATGCTGCTTGATTAGGGAAGCCAGGTAAATATATACCCACGGCTCGTCCTCCCCTTTGCCGCGCGGCATTGCGATCAGCCGCGGAACCACGCGTGGCACCTGCACGATCGCATGAAGCTGTTCACCGCCCCGCTTCGTTTTGGCCCGAATAAGTAAATTGTGACTCTTGTTCAAGAGCTGCGGGAACGGGTGACTGGCGTCGACCGCCAGCGGCGTCAGCATCGGGAAAACTTCATCCTGGAAATAGCGGTGCGCCCACTCAGCGCGTTTTGCGCTGAGTTCTTTGATTTCAGGAATCCGGATGCCATTCTTGGCAAGCTGCGGGAGCAGTTCCTTCTTCCAAAGCGCGTACTGCGCTGCTACCAGCTCGCGCACCACGCGTTGGATGTTGTTGAACGTGTCGGTTGGACTCAATCCGTCCGGACCAACATCGCTCGTCTCGCTTTCGATCTGTTGTT
>VBQB01000183.1 GCA_005887855.1 Verrucomicrobiota bacterium
ATTTGGCGACCGCCGCTGCCGCGTGATCTTGTGTTGAAAAAATGTTGCAGCTGGCCCAACGCACGCTCGCGCCAAGATCGACAAGTGTCTGGATCAGCACTGCCGTCTGAATCGTCATGTGCAGAGAACCCGTGATGCGCACTCCAGCGAGCGGTTTACTCTCCGCGTACTTTTCGCCGATGGCGATGAGACCCGGCATTTCCTTTTCTGCGATCGCAATTTCTTTGCGACCCCAGTCCGCCAAACTGATGTCCTTTATCTTGTAATCCGTTTTCTCGCGTTCAATTGTCGATGTTTTCATTCTATTCCAAATCTAGGTTGCTGCCTTTTTTAACGCATCCGCTTTGTCGGTGCGTTCCCAAGTGAGCGCGTCGAGATCATCGACGCGGCCGAAGTGGCCGTAGTTGGTTGTCTTGCGATAAATCGGCCGCAGGAGATTGAGCTGTTTGATAATCTCGGCGGGTTTGAAATTGAACACGTCCCAGATCGCGCGCTCCAATTTTTCCTCGTCCACTTTGCCGGTGCAGAATGTATCGACGCTGACGCTCACTGGCTCGGGATGGCCGATGGCATAAGCGAATTGGACTTCACATCGGTCCGCCAAGCCGGACGCGACAACATTCTTGGCGATCCAGCGCCCCATGTAAGCTGCGCTGCGGTCCACCTTGCTCGGATCCTTTCCCGAAAACGCGCCCCCACCATGCCGCCCCATTCCGCCGTAGGTATCGCAGATAATTTTGCGACCGGTGATGCCTGCGTCGCCTTCCGGGCCGCCAATCACGAACCGGCCAGTCGGATTAATTAGATAGGTCGTCTTCTCATCTAGCCATTCCGGAGGCATCACTTTCTTGATGAGAAGTTCGGTGAGGGTCTCGCGTACTTCTTTTTGTTTCACGTCGGCCGAATGCTGTGAAGAAACGACCACGGTCGTGGCGCGGAGGGGTTTGTAGCCATCGTATTCGATCGAGACTTGCGTCTTTGCGTCGGGACGTAGCCATGGGATCTCGCCCGATTTGCGCAATCGCGTTACCTCGCGCCCGAGTTTGTGCGCGAAGGAAATTGGCGCCGGCATGAGCTCCGGCGTTTCATTGCAGGCAAACCCAAACATCAGACCTTGATCGCCAGCACCTTGTTCGGCGCTACCCTTTCCTTCTGCCGCCGCTTCATCGACACCTTGTTTAATATCGCGCGATTGCTCGCTCATCTCGCAAATCACCCGGCAGGTATCCGCGTGAAAAATGCAATCGCCGTTGACATATCCAATGCCGCGGACCGCATCGCGGACCCTTTCTTCAAAATCAAAGCGCGCGTTGCTCGTGATCTCGCCCGCGAGCACGACCAAGTTGCCCTTTGCGAGCGTTTCGCAAGCGACCCGGCTTAGGGGATCTTGTTCGAGACAGGCGTCGAGGACGTAATCGCTGATCGTATCGCAGACTTTGTCGGGATGACCTTCGGTGACGGATTCAGAAGAAAAAATGTAACGATGCGACATAGAACTAGGATTGAGGGTTCAGTGTTCAGGATTCGGTGGCAGCGCAGGTTCTTTTCTGAACTGCGATCGATCATATTGACCGATCATGATACGTCGATATATCCTAGGTCACTACAATGGCGTCAACTATTAATTTACTTCGATTGCTGGCCGATCCGACCCGTTTGCGCCTGCTCCTGCTTCTCGAGCAGGAAGAGCTGTCAGTGGCGGAGCTGCAGCAAATTCTGGGTATGGGTCAATCGCGTATCTCGAGTCATCTCGCGCAATTGAAGCGCGCTGGTGTCGTGGCCGATCGGCGAGTTGGGAAAAATGTTTACTACGGCGCAAACCACAATGGACAGGATTCCCACCGGACACGCGTCGCGGAATGGACGCGGACGCTCGCGCGCGAACTGACGGAAACGTCGCGCGATCGTACGAGTCTCAAACTCGTTCTGCACAAACGTCAGGACAAAGCACGGAAATACTTCGACGAGCTTGCGGGCAAGTTTGGCCGAAGCCATGTGCCGGGCCGGTCATGGAAAGCGCTTGCGCACACGCTCATCACCTTGCTTCCGCCGCTGACCGTGGCCGACCTTGGGGCCGGCGAAGGGACACTTTCGCAGTTGCTGGCGAAAAACGCGCGCAAAGTCATCGCCATTGATAACTCGCCGAAAATGGTCGACTTCGGATCGCAGCTGTCGAAAAAACACGGATTCAAAAATCTTGAGTACCGGCTGGGCGACCTCGAAGACCCGCCGATCGCGAAAAACAGTGTCGATCTGGCGATTTTGAGCCAGGCGTTGCATCACGCCATTCATCCGCAGAAAGCCGTCGCTGCGGCGCACCGGATTTTGAAACGCGGCGGCCGCCTGGTGATTCTCGATCTTCTGAGCCATCGGTTCGAACGGGCGCGCGAATTGTATGCCGACCATTGGCTCGGCTTTAGCGAAGTGCAGTTGCATCAATTTCTTGAGAAAAACGGCTTCCGAGAAATCGAAGTGAGCGTCGTCTCGCGCGAGAAACAGAGTCCGCATTTTCAAACCGTCTTCGCAACGGGTGTAAAGTGAACGCCGCCCGTCATTTTCGTGTCTATATTGTCATCGTTGAGCTCTAATCGAGAAAATCCCGAATCTCTTGTTATGAGCGGCTTCTTCGAGGAGGTGAAGCGACGCAAGGTTTACCGCGTCGCGGCAGCCTATGTCATCGCTGCCGGCGGTATTATTCAACTAGCCTCCGCCGCCTTCCCGGCATGGGAATTGCCAAACTGGGCGCTGCGTTTTGTGATCGTGTTGTTACTCACCGGATTCCCGATCGCACTGATCTTGGCATGGGCTTTTGATGTCACCGCGCAAGGCATAAAGACGACGCCGACGGCTCTGCCAAGGACGCACCGCCGGCGCAATGTGATTATGCTTGTCGCAACCGGCGTGGCCATTTCCGCCGCCGCCGGCTTCTTTCTCCTGCCGGGCGTCTCCGCGCGCAAGATTGATAAGTCGATCGCGGTACTGCCGTTTGAAAATCTGAGCGACGAAAAAGAGAATGCCTATTTTGCGGACGGCATTCAGGATGACGTGCTGACGAATCTGTCCAAAATTGGCGACCTGAAAGTGATTTCGCGCACCTCGGTCATGCCATATCGAGGGAAGGCATCCAATGTTCGCGAAATAGGGAAAGCACTCGGCGTCGCTACCATTCTGGAAGGCAGCGTGCGCCGGGTTGGCAATCGGGTGCGAGTGAACGTTCAATTGATCAACGCCGCAAACGACGAGCACGTCTGGGCGGAAGATTACGATCGTGACTTAACCGACGTGTTCGCCATTCAAACTGATCTCGCACAAAAAATCGCGCGCGAATTGCAAGCGAAATTGTCACCAACCGAAAAGGCACAGATCGAGCGCAAGCCCACGGAAAACAACGAAGCCTACTTCGCGTTTCTCCAAGCTCACGACTTGTTCACGCGTCCAGACAAATTTCGCGCCGATACAGAAAAGGCCGAGCAGCTTTTTGAGCAGGCAACAAGACTCGATCCGGACTTTGCAGGAGCGTTTGCCGGACTGGCATGGGTTGAAGATTGGATGTATCACAGCTTCGATCCAACCCCTGCACGAAAGGAAAAGGCACGTGCCGCAGCCGAGGCCGCCATTCGTTTGCAGCCGGATTTGCCTGAAGCACACCTTGCACTTGGCTTCTACTACTACTATTGCGAACGCAATTATCAGCGCGCACTCGACGAATTTGCGATTGCGAAACGAAGTTTGCCAAACTCCGCGGACGTTTACATGGCGATTGGAGCGATTGAGCGCCGTCAAGGCAAATGGGCGCAGTCCACAGCCAACCTGGAGAAGGCGGCGTCCCTCGGTCCAAAAGACGCCTTTGTCCTGGTAAATCTCGCCGATAATTATCGCGCTAACAGAAATTTTGAAGCTGCAGACAAGATCTACGACCGTGCGATCGACGCTGCGCCAGAGTCATTTGGCGCGCGAGCGCAAAAGGCGGAACTTGCGGTGAATTGGAAAGGCGATCTCAGTGTGATGGAAAGCGAGTTGGCGCAAGTGCCGCCGGGTGTCGATCCAGACGGTCTCATCACGTTCGCCCGCGTCCAGCTCTTGATGTTGCAACGGAGGTTTCCGGAGGCTCTTATGGTTCTAAAGCAATTGCCCCAAAGTGTCACTCATGATAAGCCACGAGAATCTCTCGAGGGCGCACTTTATATTTTTTTGAATGATAAAGAAAAGGCGCGCTCCGCTTTCGCCCGGGCGCGGCCCGTCGCAGAGCAAATGGTGCGCGAGAGTCCCGATGACGGAGGGCGGCATGCGCAGCTCGGTCTTATTCTGGCCGGACTGGATCGTAAAGAAGAAGCGGTTCTTGAAGGCAAACGCGCCGTTGAGCTGTTGCCCGAGTCTGAAGATGCGTTCGAAGGACCAAACGCCACGCTTACGCTTGCCAAAATTTACGCTTGGACAAATGAACCCGATCAAGCACTTCAACTCCTCGACCATTCGCTGAATACGCCCAATGGGGTCACCGTTGCCGCTCTGAAACTTGACCCGATTTGGGATCCGCTGCGAAGCGATCCGCGCTTTCGAGCATTGATCGACAAGTACGGTGCGAAAGCTTAACGCGGCGATCCTCCTTTAGTCGTCGCGACTTCCGCGCATGCGGAACGGAAAATCGTTGCGACCCAAACAGAGCCGTCTCGCGCGTCCACGCTGGAACATTGGCATATTGTTCAAAAAGATGTCGAAACTAGTGAGAACGCGATCATTGATCTCGCAACTCCTTAAGAAAATGGCTTTCGGGAAATCGAAGTGAGCGTCGTCTCGCGCGAGCAACACAGTCCGCGTTTTCAACGTCTTTGCCCAGGGGCATAAAGTGAATGCCGCGCTCCAATTTCGTGTCTATATTTTCGTCGTTGAGCCATAATCCCGGTGAATCCAAGTCTGTTGCTATGAGCGGCTTCTTCGAGGAAGTGAAACGGCGCAAGGTTTACCGCGTGGCGGCAGCTTACATCATCGCTGCTGGAGGCATTATCCAGCTAGCCTCCGCGGCCTTTCCGGCCTGGGAACTGCCAAACTGGACGCTGCGTCTGGTCATCGTGCTGCTACTGACCGGATTTCCGATCGCGCTGATTCTCGCCTGGGCTTTTGATGTAACTCCGCAAGGCATTCGAGCGACCTCCAGCGCAGCTGCGCCGAGAACGCACCGTCGTCGCAACGTAATTATGCTTGTGGCAACCGGCGTAGTCGTTTCTGCGGTCGCAGGTTTTTTCCTGCTGCCCCGCGCTTCCGCGCGCAAGATTGACAAGTCGATTGCGGTGTTGCCATTTGAAAGTTTCAGCGACGACAGAGAAAATGCCTACTTCGCCGATGGCATTCAGGATGACGTCCTCACCAACTTGTCAAAGATCGGCGACCTCAAGGTAATCTCCCGCACATCCGTCATGTCTTATCGCGGTAAGGCGGCCAACGCCCGTGAGATTGGCAAAGCCCTCGGCGTTTCCACCATTCTCGAAGGCAGCGTTCGAAGGGAGGGTAATCGCGTGCGCGTCAATGTTCAGCTGATCAACGCCGCCAATGATGAGCATCTTTGGGCCAGCAATTACGATCGCGATTTAACCGATGTGTTTGCGATTCAGACCGATCTCGCTCACGAGATCGCAAACGCTCTCCAAGCGAGGCTATCCGACACGGAAAAAGCGCAAATGGAACGCAAACCCACCGAGAATGGCGAAGCCTATCTCGCTTTTGTGCAAGCCCACAATCTTTTTTCCCAAGGCCTTGAGGATTTTGACAAACTGAAACAGAGCGAGCAACTCTACGAGCGCGCCATTGAGCTTGATCCAAAGTTCGCGCTGGCCCTCGCCCGCTACTCTCAGTTGGAAAGCTGGTTCGTACATACTCTCGAGCGAACGGCGGCTCGACGCGAAAAAGCGCGCACCTTCGCCGAGCGCGCGCTCCAATTGCAGCCAGACCTACCCGAAGGGCATCTGGCCCTGGGATTCTCCCATTATTACGGCGACAATAACTACGACGAGGCACTAAAGGAGTTCGAAATCGCGCAACGCGGATTGCCCAACGAAGCGGAAGCGTATCTCGCCATCGGCGCAATCCAGCGCCGACAAGGAAAATGGGCGGAATCGAACGCGAATCTCGAAAAGGCCGCCAGTTTGAACCCGAAAGACAGCTGGCCGCTGCAAAATCTCGCTCTCAATTACCAGATGCTGCGGAACTTCGATGCGGCCAACAAAACGATCGACCGCGGTCTCCAAATTGACCCAACAGCGGTGGGACTTTGGGAAGTTAAGTCCAAGCTGGCCATCGCCGAAAAAGGCGATTTCAGCGTTTCGGAGAAAGCATTTCAGACGGTGAAATCGATGCCGATGAACAACGTGGACAAACTTAGAATCGCCGGCGGGCGGGCGGACGTTTTTCTTTTGGAACGGAAATACCGGGAAGGATTGCAGGAAGCGGAAAGCCTCCCGGACGATCTCCTCACATCGATTCCGGCAGCCTTGTGTGGCAAATATTATCTCATCGGCTTTGCGCGAAAGGCGCTTCAGGACGAAGCCGGCGCGCGAGCCGCCTTGCTGAAAGCAAAAGACCTTCTCGAAGCGCAGCTGAAAGAAAGTCCCGATGCGCCGGACATGCATATTCAGTTCGCGAAAGTTCTCGCCAGTCTCGGAGAAAAAGATGCCGCGCTAGCTGAAGCGCGGCGCGCCACCGAATTGCTTCCGGAGAGCAAAGATGCCTTTGGCGGCCCGGAAATTGCGGCTGAGGTGGCCGAAGTTCACGCCATTCTTGGCGACAACGGTCGCGCGATTGAAATTCTCGATGGGCTGCTTAGCAAGCCGGCCCCTGTCACCGTGCAGGGTCTGAAAGTAAATCCGATTTGGGACCCATTGCGAAACGATCCGCGTTTTCAAGCTTTGCTGAACAAATACGGTGGCGAAGCTTAAGGCTGCTGTTCGTTCTTTCGCCGTCCGTATGGCTTACTGCTCTAGGGGAAGCTGCTTGCCGCGCCGTAGCGCTTTGGCGAAGGCGAGTCAGCTTCCTCTACAGTCTGCATTGTTTTTCCTCGCAGTTGCGGCGACTGCACAGGCGGATTGGGGACTCGTTTCGGCCGATTCGGAATTGGGAAGGGCCGGTGTCGTGCATCGGCATCTTGTTTTGCAAGACTCTCAAACGAATGCGAGTGCAACGATTGATCTCGCACTGTTTTCGACAAGGGCGTGCACTCTGCAGGTGATCGATCAGCCTGCTCCGCCGCGCGGCGATCTTGCGCACGCAATGCGGCAGGAAAGATATTTGGCCGGTGTAAACGGCGGTTATTTCGATCCCGACTATGCGGCAATTGGATTGCTGATCAGCGACCGGAAAACAATCGCGCCGCTGCAAAGGGCGCGATTGCTTACTGGCGTGCTGACCGCTTCTTCGCGCGGAGTGCAAATCGTGCGTGTCCGTGAATTCCCGCGACAACAAAAACTTGACGCCGCGATTCAGTGCGGACCATTCCTCGTCGATCTTGGGCGACCCGTCCGCGGCCTGGAGGAGACGCACCAGGCGCGACGAACTTTCGCGGCGGTCGCAAAACCAGATCGTGCCGCGCTCGGATTTTGCTCCGAGATCTCGCTGGCGGATCTGGCAAAGGTTCTCGCGACCACGCGACTCGCAGACGGTTTCGACATTTCGCGCGCCCTTAATCTCGATGGCGGCTCGTCGAGTGCATTCTGGTTCCGGCGAGAGAGCGTCGCGTTCTCGATTCCCGAGCAAAAAACTGTCCGTGATTTCATCGCGATTGTGCCGAAAGGTAGGGGCGATTGACTCAATCGCCTTGAAGGTTTAGCTGCGATTCACACAGTACCCGCCGGTTGGGGTGAACCGCCCTACTTTTCTAAATTATGCGCATATTCGGTGGCTTCAGATCGGGCGACAAATTTTTCTACGGCGAAGTAATCGCAAAAGAAGTGCACACGCTGGCACGGCCCTTTTGAATCGAGATCGAGCCGACAGGCACGACCTTGGATCTCGCCGATGTGCAAATCGATCTTCCAGTTATGCCGTCCAAATTAATCGCGGTCGGCCTGAATTACTCTGATCACATCGCGGAAATGAAGCGGACTCCGCTGGGCACGCCTTTGATTTGGTTTAAGGCGCCGAGCTCACTCCTGCCGGATGGCGGTACGATTGAAATTGCATTTCCAGAGCATCGAACCGATTTCGAGATCGAGCTTGCCATCATAATCGGTGCAGCGGCGAAGAATGTGAGCGTTCAGGACGCGCTCAATCATGTTTTTGGTTATACGGTTGGCCTGGATATTAGCGACCGCGACCTGCAAAAAAGTGAAAAGCAATTTGGCCGCTGCAAATCATTCGACAGTTACACACCGGTTGGTCCGTTCGTGTATTCCGGTGTCGATGTTGGCGATCTTCCGATCGAGCTTCGTCAAAACGGAGAGCTGCGACAGCAGGCGCGCACCAGCCAAATGATCTACTCGGTCGCGGAACTCGTTTCGTTCGCCAGCCAGTCCATGACCCTGGCGGCAGGCGATGTCATTCTGACTGGAACGCCCTCCGGCGTCGGCCCGATTCGCGCGGGCGATCGATTGGGAGCAAAAATCGGCAATTGGCAGCCACTGCAAAACAGTGTCACGAACGCGCGGGAGATTTCATCCCGTCCGAAAATTCGCTGAATCTCGCCGGTGCGCGAATTTGACAGACTTGCCTTACATCCCGCGAGCGCAGATAATGCGAATTAAAGATACGACCTTCGACAAGCGAAGTGTCCCCTAAAAAAGGTGAAAAGTTTTGCTGGACTCGCGATTAAAATGTTTGCGATAACGGAAACTCGTACCGCAATCGAGCCGGTAACCAAATTCCTGTCTCAACTATGAAAACATTACTTACTGCCTGCCTATTCTCACTCGCGCTTGCGCTCACTTCGTCCGCGCAATCTCCCGCGCCGCCACAAGCATCTCCGCCCGGAGCTCCTCCTACTGTGAACCCGGGTGCTCCGGCTGCCGCAAGTCCGCCCGCGGCAGCACCGGCAAACCCCGCTGCACCGGCGCAGCTGCCAACTGCAAGCTTACCGCCAGGAGCGCCGCCCGTGCCGCCGCCGCCCGGTGCTGCTACATCACCAGCCGCGACGGTGACGGCGACCCTAAGCCCAGCTCCGACTGAAGCTCCGGCAAAGCCGACCGGGTTGAGCTCCAACTTTTTGATCGACAATTTTCGCAAGGGCGGCCCGATCATGTGGCCGATCCTCATCGTATCGATCATCGGGCTCACGGTTGTGATCGAGCGAATCTTCTGGTGGGGCGGCCGCTGGTTTCGGCGCGATCCCAAACGTATCGAGAAAGTGTTCACCGCGATTGAAAACGGCGATGTCACCGAGGCCTCCAGACTCTCGCGCGGATCGCGCGATCCGGTTTTGCGCATGATGTGGAACGGTCTCAATCACCAACACGCTTCGCTGCAGGGAGCATTGCAAGTCGCTGCGGGCATCGAGATCAAACGCGCCGGCCGATTCCTCGTGGTGATGGACACACTCGTCACGCTGGCGCCGTTGCTCGGTCTATTGGGCACGATCACAGGTCTGATTCGGTCCTTCAGCTTTCTCGGTAACGAAGAGCTGGCGGTGCAAGCAGTCACCGGCGGTATTGCAGAGGCGCTGATTGCCACGGCGTGTGGTCTCGGTATCGCAATCTTCTCGCTGGTACCGTTTAACTTTTTCACCTCCAGAGTGTCTAACTTAGAGTTCGACGACTGGAAAGGGTTCGTCAATTTAGCTTATTTAAAGGTATTTAATGCATGTAGCCTCACCCATTCCTCACAAGAAAGCGCGGATCGAGATCATTCCGTTGATCGACATCATGTTCTTTCTGCTCGCCAGTTTTATGATGGTGAGCCTGAGCCAGGTGCACATGAAAGGCATTAAGGTGAATCTACCGGTGGGCAGCTCGGGGGAGACGCAGTCGAAGCGTGATTACATCAGCGTCTCCGTCGATATGAACGGCAACTTCTTCTTCGACAAGGAGGAGGTCAAGCGTGACGAGATGCAGGCACGCTTGCAAAAGGTGCATCAATCGTCGCCCGAAGCGAAGGTGTTCGTCCGGGGTGATCGCGACACGGTTCACGGAAACATTATTCAATTACTTGATATGCTCCGCGCGGCCGGATTCTACAAAATCTCGTTTGAAATTAAGAGCGAGGCGCTCAAGGGCGTTCCAAGCGGGACGTGATTATTGCCTATGGCGCGGACTCCAAAACCGTTACTCTACCGACCACCGCCACGCTGGCAGTGGTGGGCGGCTTTCGGTGGGGCAGTGGCGATTCACCTTACCGCGGTTGCAGTCGCTCAAAAACGCGAGGTGCCCGCCGAGATTCCTCCCGATATACCGACCGCCGTAGTCGAGGCCACGTTGCAGGCAAGTGAGGAACCCACGCCTCCGCCGGAAGATATTCCACTTCCGGAGCCTCCACCACCGCCAGAGATCACGCCGGAGTACGTCGAAGAAACAACGCCTCCGCCGAAGCAGCCGAAGCCGCAAAGAATGGCGCCAATCAAAGCGCCACAAGTTGCAGGTCGCCCCGGCGCAATGTCGATCTCCTCGGCGAAAGCCCTCGCCACTTACGCGCCGCGTCCCCAGTATCCATACGAGGCGCGTTCCCGCCATATCACGGGCAGTGGAGTTTGCGTTGTCGAGGTTGACGCCGGAAGCGGCAGCGTAACCAGTGCTTCCATGGCACAAAGTATTGGAAACCCGATATTGGATAACTCCGCGACCAGCGCGTTCCGGCAGTGGCGATTTAAACCTGGAACAGTTTCGAAGGTCAAGATCCCTATCACCTTCACCATGACCGGCGCATCATACTGAATCTAGCTTAGGAAATATAAAATATGAGACTGTCTTCGCCGATTCCGCACAAGAGAGCGCGCATCGAGATCATCCCGTTGATCGACATCATGTTCTTTCTGCTCGCCAGTTTCATGATGGTGAGCTTGAGCCAAACCCACATGAAGGGTATTCGCGTTAATTTGCCAGCCGCGATTGCGCCTCCGCCAAGCCAGGTGAAGGATTATGTTTCCCTAAAGGTGCGCGAAGGCAATGTGGTTACTTTTGACAACCAGATTGTGTCGGACGACCAGGTGCTGCCGCGCCTCTATCAACTTCACCAGGCGAATCCGGAGATTAAAGTCTCAATCAGCGCGGACATGCTCGCCATGCACGGCGATGTGATTGCCGTGCTCGACAAAGTGCGGTCGGCCGGAATCACCAAAGTCGGCTACCAGATCAGAGCGGCGGCTGCTCCGGGTCAACCCCCTCCTCCAGGCGGTCAGCCCCCTGGCGCTCCACCTCCGCCTCCGAAGCCCTGACTGAGCGCGCCGGCTTGAAGTCCCGCGCGAAGGGCACGAATTGCTCGTGCCCTATGGCTGATGGTGTTCTTTAATCCGGCGGGCAATTCACCGAAGGTCTCTTCGAATCCATTGGGGACAAAGATCGGATCGTAACCGAATCCGTGCGAGCCCCGCGCTCGATCGACAATTGTTCCTTCGACAGCTCTTTCAAAGATGCTGACTATTTTGCCTTCACGTGCGAGAGCCAGCGCGCAACGAAATCGCGCGCGACGTTGGTTGGCTTCCACTTCAATGCGCGCAAGCTCCTCCAGCAATTTGTCCATGTTTTGCTTATCTGTCGCCCTGGCGCCAGCGTAACGCGCCGAATAAATCCCCGGAGCGCCGCCTAGGACTTCAACTTCCAGACCCGAATCGTCTGCGATTACTAACCCGGGTAATTTTTTTGACACGGCGACTGCTTTCAGCTTTGCATTCTCTTCAAACGACTCTCCGCTTTCCACCGTTTCGGAAATTTCAGGATGCGCCGATAGATCGCGCACTTCGAATTCCGGCCCGAGAATCTGTTGAATCTCTCGCGTCTTATGCGCATTGCGCGTCGCGACAATCAACTTCCACACGTTTGACAGGATCCAGAGGATTAACCACTAATCAACACGAACGGGCGCGAATGAAGGAGATGTCCGTAGTTCTGTAGGGGAAGCTGTCAGCTTCCCCTTACAGTATCGGAATTCGTGTTCATTCGTGTCCATTCGTGGTTTAACGTCAGGGGTTTTTCATGAGTGAGCGTCGCAAACCGTATCCGTTCGATCAGATCGAGCCAAAATGGCAAGCAATCTGGGAGGAGCGGCAACTTTTTCATGCGGCTAATCCGGGCGAGAAAGATTTCGATCCGTCCAAGACGAAATTTTACATCCTCGACATGTTCCCGTATCCGAGCGGCGCCGGGTTGCACGTCGGACACCCGGAAGGTTACACCGCTACCGACATCATCGCGCGATACAAGAGGATGCGCGGATTTAATGTTTTGCATCCGATGGGTTGGGACGCGTTCGGTTTGCCCGCGGAGCAGTATGCGATCAAAAGCGGCCAGCACCCTGCGATTACCACGCGTGAAAATGTCGCGAAATTTAAAGCGCAGCTTAAGCGCATCGGTTTTTCGTACGATTGGCAGCGCGAAATCAACACGACCGATCCGCACTATTACAAATGGACGCAGTGGATCTTCCTGCAGATTTACAATTCCTGGTTTAACCCCGCGAGTAACAAAGCCGAGCCGATCTCGACCTATCGCGGTGCTGATCCCGACAGCGTTCGACTCGCTTATGTCGCTGATGCGCCAGTCAACTGGTGTTCGGAACTCGGCACCGTTTTGGCGAACGAGGAAGTTGTCGATGGAAAAAGCGAGATTGGGGGCTTTCCGGTCGTCCGGCGACCGATGCGCCAATGGATGTTGCGGATCACGGCCTATGCGGAACGACTGCTTAACGAACTGGACGGACTCGATTGGCCGGAAGGAATCAAGTTACTCCAGCGAAATTGGATCGGTCGTAGCGAAGGTGCGGAGATTAGATTTCCTATACCCGGAGCGGTTGACGCCGGTGCCGCGGTCAGCGAGCGCGGCTCCAACATTATCGTTTTCACGACCCGGCCGGACACACTTTACGGAGCGACTTACATGGTGCTCGCGCCTGAGCATTCGTTTGTCGATCTTATCGTGACGGAAGAACAGTGGCCGGGAGTGCGCGAATATCGCGAGCGAACGGCGCGCAAAAGCGACCTCGAGCGTACCGATCTCGCGAAGGAAAAAACCGGCGTGTTCACCGGCGCGTACGCAATTAATCCAGTAAACGCCGAGCGTATTCCAATCTGGGTCGCGGATTATGTGCTGCTCGGTTATGGCACGGGCGCGATCATGGGCGTGCCTGCGCACGACGAACGCGATCTCGAGTTTGCGCGAAAGTTCGATCTGCCGATTCGCGAAGTTGTGCATCCATTGGGCGGTGAAGAGCCAATTGGATTCGTGGGCGAAGGAATTGCGATTAATTCGCCCGTAATTGATGGGCTGCCGTCGCGACAGGCAATTCGCAAAATCACCGACTGGCTTGAAAAGCGCGGTCACGGCAAGAGCGCGACTAATTATAAGCTGCGCGATTGGCTTTTCTCGCGCCAGCGTTATTGGGGCGAACCGTTGCCAATCGTTTGGGAAGAGGGGAAACATCAAGCTCTCGATGAGCGCGACTTGCCGGTGATACCGCCCGCGCTTGATGATTACAAGCCGACCGCTACAGGTGAACCGCCACTCGGAAGAGCTACAGAATGGGTTCGCTATTCCGACAAAGCGTTGCGCGAGACAAACACCATGCCGCA
>VBQB01000184.1:0-12109 GCA_005887855.1 Verrucomicrobiota bacterium
TTATCGAAAGCAGATTGGTTTGGACCGCGCCGGGAACATCGTATTCTGTGAAGGTGCCGCCCGACAGGAAGAACGAGTGAAGCGTGCCATCGCTGATCACGTAGTCACCGGCCACTGTGCGTGAGTTATTGATGCCGCGTCCTTCGGTAAAACCAACGGTATCGTTAGGGTCAACGATCGGATCGCTAAAGCTACCGTCGCTGAACCGGACAAAGGCTCGCGTCACCCCGTTCGAATCGATGAACTCGCCAACGACGTCGCCTCTTTCGTTAATCTTTTGCGGAAGGGTCAAATTTCCGGCCCCGGGATAATCAAAAGTCATGATGACTTCGATAGAACCCGAGCTCGATGCTTGCTGAGCGAACGTCCCAATCAATGGGAACACGAATAGAACTGCCAGAATGCTGATAAGTATTTGTTTTGGTTTCATGATGTTTATTGCCTCCTTAATTGAATTGCCATTGTTAAACGCCGATGTGGCAAAAACACAATATCCAGTTAGCGAATTTCGATAAGGCCAGTTTTCGTGTTATTTGGGCCATCATCGACTGAAGCCCCTGAATTTCGATATGAAAATTCTCGCGCATCGAATCAAGCGCGAACTGAACCTTGGCGAATCGACGCAGTGTGCTGTTTTCGAGGATGAATTGAAACGCCTCTGGCCGCTAAACCACAAAGAGCGGGAAGCAAAGATAGCGCCCAGTTTGCGGAGGAATACGGATTCCGTCTCCGGTTTTACCGCAAGGGACTGCGCGCAATCTTCGACAAGTGGCCGCGACCAAAGCGACGTTTGTAATTCTTTCCAGCCAAATTATGACACAACCGCGACTGCGCCATTATTGTCCTGGACCATTGGAATCGTGTTGCAGGGTAGCAAGAGATTCACGCAGCTTTGTCCGCCCGAACGCATTGAATCATGGTTGTGGGCTACAGGGTATCAGGGTTGCGGGGCTGCAATTAGGCGTCGGCGCGTCGTCGTGTGCGGTGGAGGAATGCTTTTTAGAGAGCGGCCCCGGCCTACCCCCCTATGTAGGCCGCCAAGCAAAGCGGCGGCTCCATTATAAAACGGGCAAGAAAAATTTCCCATTTAAAAGTTTACTCGTCGCATTGTCTGGTGAGCCTGAGCCGTTTTCACCGATTGTTTTGGACGTTGCACGCGCTTTTCAAGTGGCGCTGATCCAGGTAGAATTGCTGCTGTGACGAGCGGCCCGTCAAGGCGCGCAGAACACGTTTGCTCCTGGTCTCTCTCGCCCACGGGGTTTGGCGATCTATAGAGGCGATCTGTACGTCGCGACGAACACTTTAGATCCCGTGACCGGCAACCTTCAGCCGGGCATTTTGAAAGTCAGTGCCAGCGGAGTGCAAACTCCCTTTGCCACCCTCAGCGTTGTTAACTTCTCAGCCGAAGGACTCGCGATTGATAGAGCAGGCAACGTGTTTGTCGTGGCGTTTGATCTAACCAGTCCCGCCGCTGCGAGCACCATTTTCAAATTTACGCCGAACGGAGCCGAGAGCACGTTTGGTTCGCTTCCGGGACAGGGTTTTGGCCTCGCCTTTGACGCCGCAGGCAATCTCTTTGCCGCGGACGCCTCTGATCAAACCATCTTCAAGTTTACGCCGGCAGGCGCACAGAGTGTTTTTGTCGGCCCGGCAGCTTTCACAAGCGTCCAATTTCCCGTCGGTCTCGCTTTTGATCGGCTCGGGAATCTCTTCGTGACTACAGAGGGAAATGAAGGTAACCCGGGCGGTGACGCGATCTTAGTATTTGCACCGGACGGAACTGAGAGCACGTTTGCTACTGACCTCAGTGACCCCCGGGGAATAGCTTTTGACCCTTCGGGCGATCTGCTTGTGGCCGAACTAAAAGCATCAGCCCAAGGCGATATTCTGAAATTCTCAACGAACGGCAGCCAAACGGTCTTCGCTTCTGGCATCGGGCAGCCCCAGGGTAATCGTGGTCCGGAGTTCCTAGCGTTCCGCGGTGGCCCGATGCCGTAACAAGTTGGTTTACGCAGGCCGGTGAGCCGAGACAACACTACACATGCGTGCGCGCAATGCGGGTAGTTGTGGCGAAATTCTAACTATAATTAGATTGCATCTTGCAATCTATTTCTTGCTCCATAGACGGCAGTTTGTCGGAAAACACTGCAAGTTGGCAAGGCTCGCTAAGGGGGCTAATCGCGGCCACGTAGGATTTCTAGAGTTTCACTGGTATCAAAGGATTCGATTCCGCCCCGACGCGCAGTATTTCTGAGTTTCTTGTCTTCGGTTATTAACGTCGGGCCGCGATCGCGGGTAATGCAGAAGTAAATCAGACCTTGAGATTTCAGATCAGGGTAGGGCTTACTGGACAATATCCGAAGTAGGTGATTCGCATATTCATTATCCAATTTTACGACCTCTNCACGCCACTACATATTCGAAGTATGCGTGACTGGGGATGTGGCAGATGATGCCGCGCTGTTGTTGCCTGACGAATCCGAATCAAGAGTCATCAAGTAGTCGCCGCCGCGTTGACACGTGCACGACGCACCCGTTAATTGCGATCTCGCAGTCTGGCGGGGTAGCCAAGTGGTAAGGTCGCGGTCTGCAAAACCGCTATTCGCGGGTTCGATTCCCGCCCCCGCCTCTCCGAATGCAGTCGGTTCGTATCTGTGAAAGTCGTATCCGGCAAAACGGGAACCGCGGACAAGATCTCCCCGGCCCCACGGGCGGCACGCCCGTGTTCCACAGCTTTTTGGCCCCCTACCTTGGCACGCTGGCGGGCGCCTTCTTGGGCGTGCCTTGAAGCGAATCGTCCCCTATCACAATCATATCGCCGCGAAATGGCGGCATTGGTTTGATCGGAAAGCGCGGGCGCAAAACACCCAACGTTTGCGATGTAAGCGCAACAGAAACGATTATGAACACTACTGCATATTTCATGTTCTCCGCTCTTATCCGAATCAACCGGATTTGACAAGTTTAATCCTAATGGATTTTCGAACCCCTTGTGGGTCACGGCCTCGGCAAGCACCATATGATGGTGGAAGCGAGCAGAAAACGAACATCAGGGGCTGATTGTGGAATCGGAGTTTAGAAATCGAGTTTCCGGTTTCGAATTTTCGCACTAATATCGATCGCGATGCCACAGTTTGCTTATCGAGCACGGAATGCACAGGGTGGTCTCGTGGAGGGCGTGCTCGACTGCGCGGATCGTGCGGTCGCTATTCGCCAGATCGAGCTACAACACTGCATTCCGATCCGGATCGACTTAGTCGCCGCGGAGCCGAAAGTCGTACGCCGAGACGGCGCTGCGCCCGCGTCTTCCACGCAGGCTCTGAAAATTCCCCACGGCCAATTGCTCGTTTTTACGGAGCAGATCGCCCATTTGCTGCAAGCAGGGATGACGCTCGACGAAGCATTGTCGATCCTGGAAAAACGTTTGAAGCAGCCGCGCGTTCAGCAAATGACGCACACGCTGCATCAGGCACTGGTTGATGGTCGCAGTTTCTCGCAGGCGTTAAGTGAGTTACCCCGAATTTTCCCGCCGATCTACGTAAACATGGTGGCGGCTGGTGAGGCTAGTGGCGCGCTGCCACAGATTCTGCTGCGATTGGTCAAACATTTAATGCAGGCAAAGGATCTGCGTGATCGCGTGCAGCAAGCGCTGATTTATCCGGCGTTTCTCGCACTTGCCGGCGCCATTCTAATCACCGTCTTTATTACCTTTATGGTGCCGCAACTGACCGGCTTTATGTCGCAAACCGGCGGTGCATTGCCATTACCGACACGCATCCTGCTGCATATTCATCATGCAATCACAGGATATTGGTGGATAGGTGTGATCCTTGCCATTGGCGCGATCGTTGGTTTCCGGGCGTTTGTCCGCACTGAGGAAGGGCGTCTCGCGTGGGACCGTTTTCGTCTAGTGCTCCCAGGTTACGGGCGCATTATCCGGCATCGCTACTATGCTCAGTTCTCGCGGACGCTTGGGACGCTGATGGAAAATGGAATTCCCCTGCTCCGCTCGCTCGATCTCGTAGCTGAAATAGCCAGCAACCGATTTCTCGAAGTCAAGTTAGGCCAGGTCCGTCGAGCCGTGATCGATGGTGCGACATTGTCGGCCGCGTTGCAGGAGCAAAAGCTATTTCCAGATTTGTTTACTGATATGATGTCGGTGGGAGAACAAACAGGGCATTTCGCCGAAACGATGCAGGCCATCGCCGATGTTTACGAACGCGAGCTTGACCGCACGGTTGCCGTGATCTCGCAACTCATTCCCCCTGTCATTATCGTGTTCATTGCGCTCCTGGTTGGCTTTGTCGTTTACAGTATTCTCTCGGCAGTATTCGAGATGACGCATAGCTTGCAATTTCGGCCACATTAAAAGCTTGCGATTCCACTCGCACTAAAATAATCTCGCTGGCTAAATGTTTGTTCGCGTCGCCGTCTTGGCCGTATTGTTTGGCGCAATTTCCCGCGCGTATGCACAGGAAGCTTTGAGCGACGCGTTGCCACCGTCGATTAATACGAAACCCGGAGAGGCGACGCCGGAAAGCGCATGGATTGATCTCCGCCAGAACACGCCCCGCAATTCAACACCGCAAAGCGTCCCGCCCTGGGTCGAAGCAGTTACTCTATTCCCAGCCCGGTCGACCGGCGATACGATGTTGAAGAGCGTCTTTCGCATCCGGGTGGCGCAACCGAATCCAGATTATCAAGTGCTGTTTGTCCGATTATTTTTCGAAGACAAACCAGGTCAACAGCCGGAGCTGATCGCATGGGATGAATCCGGCACACACGTTTTGCGTTCAGGCGCGCTCGGCTCTGGCATTGATCTGCCGAGCTCCGACTCGGCGATGATTCCGATGACGGGTGCTTCGACCCTCGACATCGAGGTCCCGGGAGATGGAAAAACCGTACGGGGAGCGTATCTCGATTGGATGACGAGCAGCGATGTAGTTCACCCGCTACGTGCTGAACACCGGGATGTAATTCCGGAGCCGTTTTCATCGATGCCGCCGTTGCATCCTCCGATTCAAGACACAGAGCAATTCGGAACGGTCACCGCAACACTTGCGGCAGAGACAATGCAGATTGGTTCGGATATTCAAGAAAGCGCGGCGTTCCAATTTGGCGTCGAAACGCAACCTCTCGCAGCGTTACTCACTTTTGAAGTCGCGAATCCGCGCATTGATGCTCCGCCAGAGATTTATTTGAATGGTGAGGATATCGGCCCGGTTTCCATGGCGTTGCCGGAACTGGCCGACCCGGGTTACCGCGGCGAGATGGAACCGCTCGTTAGGCAAATGCATTTCCAATATACCGGCTGGCTGCGGGCGCAGAAAACGGTGCCGGTAACGAGTCTTAAAGTGGCCGCCAATGATCTAATCGTCGTGAACGGGACCGGCGCCGGGCGTTCCGCAATCCGCGCCACGCAGATCCAGCTAAAGTACCTCTGGGAGAAGTCGGATTATCTTCTGCAAACCGCGCACTAGAAAATTCTCGAAGACCCGCTAGCGCGGCGGCGAAAGAGATGAGAGATTCTTGGTCCGCTCCAAGACGACAATGAAAAGAAAACAACATGGCTTCACGCTCCTCGAGATCATGCTCGTGGTAACGATCATTGCGCTCTTGCTCGGGACCGCAATCTACAAACTAGCTGGCAACGTCGAGTATGCGCGGCATACGCGCGTTGAGGCTGACCTTCAAGGAATTGGTACGCAGCTCAAACTCTATGAAAGCATGAACGGTTTTTACCCGAGTACCGAACAAGGTTTGGAAGCGCTCGTCGTCCAACCAGATACCGACCCCAGGCCGACACGTTGGTATCAATTATATAAAGAAATGCCAAAAGATCCCTGGCAGAACGATTATATTTATCGTAATCCCGGGGAAAAGAACCCCAATAGCTACGACTTGTTTTCGGCAGGACCCGATCGAAAACCGGACACAGCGGATGACGATTGGGGCGGTGGTTAAGCCTGGAGCTGATCGATAATTAGGCTTTGCCCTACCCTACTGCTCCACTTCCGGGGGCACCGGCTCCCCTGGATATCGATCCGTCGCTCTGCGCGGGACACGCAGTGGCGTGGCGTTCGGTGTGGGTGCGGACATCGCTTTTGGATTTCGCTGAATCGTGCCGCGCACGTGCGGACGAGGTGTCTGGCGCGGGACCGCCGGCGGTGGTGTCAAGGGGGATCGTGCAATTGGGGTTGGCGGTCTCGGACCGGGCGGCGCATTGGTCAAAGGCTGCGACAGGAGCGCCTCATTGAAAGATATGGTCGCGAAGTTTCCATCCTTGCTGATCGTTACCTTCGTCGCGCCCACACGCTGCGACCATTCAATACTGGCGATGCTGTAGCCGTCCACCGGTTGCCTAGTGCTAAGATATTTTTTGAAGCCCTGGTCCGAACTTGAAGCGATCGTAACCATGTCGCCTTCCGGCGAACGCGCGGCGTTGGCCACGTAAAGGTCCTTTGCAAAATCGGGCGTGGCCGAAGGCAAAGCGACTGCGGTGGCAACTGCGAACGGCGAGCGATCGAGCATCGCTGAATAGCGGTCGAAATTAAAGCGCGGTGGAATGGCGTCCTCCGCCTGACCAGCGATCGCGCCAACCAATGGGAGCGCGATCTTAAACTTGCCACGCATCATGGTCGGATCACTACTATCGATTGCCAGGTTAACACTTTCAAAAACGACGAACGCGTCGGGCTTTTGGACATCGTAGAGAAAATGTACGAGCGGCGGCCACGGGCTTTTGGTTTCAATCGAAGCAAAAACCGTCTGATGGTTCGGAGTCGTTTCGCCCGAACCAATCGCGGGATTTTGGATCAGGACATTATATTTGCCCGCTACCTGCTTCAATTGGTCAAGCAGGACGGAGGCTTCCGCGGGATTCTTAAGCGTTGGTTGATGTTCGCGTAGCCATTCGTCGCGTTTCGTCCAGAGATCTCGTTCTTTGACGTAAACGGCTTGCTCGGCCAAGGCTGCTTTGCGCGCGGCTAGCTCGATCCGGGCGCGACCCAATGCGCCAAAAAGCCAGCTTAAAATCACAAGATTGACCAACACGATGACTGCACCCGCGACAATCCATGAAAGAAGGCGCTCGCGTTGATTCATCCGCTCGTACCAAGCCGGCATCATCGCGGTCGCCCCTCCAGGCGAAACTGCGCATGGTCATTCGGCAAAATACGGGGCGCCGCCATGTTAAACTGAAAGATTCGCAGCTCGGGCGCTTTCTTCACTTTGTCGATGAATTGATAAGCAAGCGCTGCCGTATTTGCTTCTCCCTCCACTGATATTTGCCGTGCGGACTGATTGTAAGCGGTAATGCGCACCTCGGCCGACGGCAGACTTTCGAAAAGATGCAGCAAGATTTCGACTGGATAATAATGCGAATCAACCGCCGGCGCGAGCGCTTTCCAGTTTGCTTCCGCTGCCCGGACAAACTCCGTCTCGGGTGCATCCTGCGCGATCCGTCGATCAAGATACCCAATTGTCAAACGCATGTAAGCGAAATAGGCAACCAAGAGAAATAGAAGCCCGGCGTAAACGGCCCCTGCCCAGATGAGCCGTTTCCGCCATTCGACTTGTCTGGCTAATTGCGAGCGACGTTGCCGCCAAGTTTCTGGCAGAAGGTTTAGCTTAACGGGAGCAGGTGGCAGCTCGACACCGACGATTTCGGTCGGGCTTGCCAGGATGCCTTGGACGGTGTCACGCAATTGATAACAGCTCTCGTCCAGCAACACATTTGGAAACGACGCGTTGATCCCATGCAATTCCGCGCTCAAGGCTAGTTCCGGCAATTCCATTTGCAGTCGTTGCCCGTCCACCCCCTCAAGCGTTCGGGTAAGGCTGACTTTGCCGTTCTCAGTCACTGCCGAAACGAGCGTTTCGCCCTCGGGATAAATTAGGAGAGCGCTTCCTTGTGGCGCATAGGTGGTCGCGCGCTGAGCAGCATACACGGTCACTTGTCGCGGAATGTACCCGCGCGCCAGCAGCGGGGCGGCGATTTCTGCGAGCTGTTCATTCCGGACCGCTACAGCGGAGATTACACTTGCGCTCTCCGTCTGCTCGATAACCTCGAAGTCGGTCGTCACCTCATCAGATGGGAATGGCAACGCCTTCTCAATCTGGATCCGAATCATCTCCGGAAACTCTGCCGGATCGACAGTCGGCAAACGGAATCGGTGCGCGAGCACGGCAGCGACTGGCAGCGCCAGTACAAAATCATCCGTCGCTGTAAGTAACGGCACGGCCTCATCCAAACTGCGAAGCATACGTACCCCCCAGGAACCGTTTCGCTCGGCTGAACGCAGAAAATTCCAGCCATGCGCAGTTGGAATTATGAAAATGGATGGCGCCCCGGTCTCGATCATCAAAGCTCCTTCCAACTGATCAATTGAGGCAGACTGATTCCTGTTTGCTTTTGCACTACCATCTCCACAGAGCGTGTCACGTCGCCCGATTTTCCTACGCTCAGAATGCGAAAGATGGGCTGATCCTTGAATCCGACTGGAGCTTGAGCTTGAAGGGCGGAGATTTGCTGGGCGTTGAGCCCAAGCCCCCTCGTTAAAGCATCATTCAAATCGTTGAACTGCGCGTCATCGGCAGTTCCATCAATTCCGTCCGGGCCACGCCGCAGCTGTAGGAAGCGATCGACCAAATTGTCTCCGACACCTAAAGCGCGTAACACGTCGCGCGAAGCCCAGGCAAGATCAATTTTCTGACAGCTATTGATGGTGAAATCTTCGTCCCACCCAGGCTTCGAAGTGAAGTCTCCCCACCCAAAGACCTTCTTAAGGTCATCCACAGAAGTCAGCGGCGCGTGTGCTGGGTGATAATCATCGCTCTCCGGCGGCGCGTTCAAACGATGAAGTCCTTGACTTGGCGACACCCAATCGAGCAGAGAATCCATCATCGTATCCAGGTCGTTTAGCTCAATCCCTTTGAGGTTGAGATATTGGCGCAGAATTTTCACAAGCCCTTGGTTCTCTGCTCCACCCGGCGCCAGCAAGTTCAAATTCAGGCGACCACATTCGCCAGTCATGCGGACGTCGTAACTTTCCCGGTCGCCCATTTTTCCATGCAAGTTTGGCGAGCCTGGCTTGATCGTCGGATGCAACGCAACATCCGCGCCCGAAGATGCCATCGCTTCGGCCCCAAGAACGCGATTCGCATTACCGGAAAGCGTGAGGCGAGAATTAATGTCGAGCGCCCACGAAATTACCATTGCGCTGAGCAAAAATAGCGCCCACAGCGCTAACATGAGCGCAGCGCCACGCGATCGCGCGATTAAGATCGACACCTTCATAAGAATCAAATGGATCCCATCGTCACATCGACCAAGGCAACGGCGTTCGGGCCAGCGGAATGACCACTTCCCATGGCGTCGCGCCATCCGTGCGCCCAATAATTACCTTTACGAGTCGAGGCGGGGGCTTGTTTGGCCACCTATCCACCCAAGTCTTCAACGCCGGATCAAAGTACTGGATTCGAAGGCTCCCCACGTTTTTGATTAGTGGCACCCAGGTCTCGTTCTCGTGCGCAATACCAGGATCATCCTTTGGTTTTCGCAAAAAACCCAGATCGAGCCGGTCGCCTTTTTTATCGTTGGGTTGCAGGCGCAGTGATACTGTAAAATCGCCTGGGGCGTATCGCGTAAGTAATCCAGGGCCGGCACTAGCAGTCCACGTGACCTGGTCGCGCTGGCGATCGTTTAACTTGAACGGTTCTCCCGTCATCTTACCCGGTACCCGGGGCAGGCTTTGCCATTCCGTTGTCAGGAGATCGCGCAGACCGTCATAGCGCGCGTCGGCCGCGCTCGCGTCGGAGGAAGCGCGCAAAGCAAGCAGGTTCGATTGCACGAAGCGAAAAATCGCGAGCGACATCATCGCCAGAATCGCTACTGCCAGAGTAATCTCCAGTAGCGTGAAGCCGCGATGATAGCCGCGAGATACTCGATTTCGGATGAACCTGGATGCCGGCTGCTGTCGAACATTTTCAGCAAGCAGCGAGTATCCGGTATCGTGCATTGTCTTGCTGTTAACCCTGACGATAAACATAAAACTTAATCTGCTTGGACTGCGAGCTGCCGCCCCGTTCCCACTGAGCAGTCAACGTCACAAGATTGATTCCATTTAACTGGATTCCACCCGGTTCAGTTAAATTAGCCGGCGCGCTTTTCTGGACCAATTTTACAACTCCGTAACCGCTTTGGATCTTGAATTCCTTGGCACGATCGGGAAATCCCGGCGCCGCCTGAACTTCCGCCATTCGATTAGATAAGATCTGACGTACGGCTTCTTCTTCTGCGTTAAGCATGCTCGCGTTTAGACAATTCTCTACTGCACGCCCGAGCGCCACCACGCCGACTGCGAAAATCGCCACGCCGAGGATCACCTCGTAAAGGGCAAAACCGTTGAAGCAATGAAGGGTTGAAGATTTACTGCGGCCTGGCTTCCGCCCCTTCAACGCCACAGCGCTTGAACTGTTTGGCAATCCACTCTTCTCCGAATCACCTCGTCGCATAATTCGTAAGCTCAGGCCGCGCCGTCAATGCCGAGTAATCCGCTACCCATGAACCAGCCGCGCCCTTAAACTGAATAATCGCCGGTTCGCATGTCCCGGACGGCCAAAAAATCCATTCCGCTGGAGGATTTTTCGTCAGTGCCGCCGGCAAAGCGATTTTCAAAATATCTCTGCGACCCAGCCGAAATTCTGTCTTCGGCTTGATCTCTTCGTCTTTTGCAAAAGCCTCCGGGCGCAGGGAGACGCGTTTCTTGCTCCAAACGATCAGGTAAGGGCGACGCTCCGTCACGCTTCGCTCCTGCGCCTCACGCACAAGATTGTTAAATTGATCAAGCGAATACTGGAGCCGCTTGTTCGCGAGCACGCCGTTCAGACTGGGCACTGCCAGCAGAAGCAGCAACATCAGTATGAAGACCGCGATGACAATCTCGATCAACGTAAACCCCCGGCAACGTCGCATCGGCGAAGTTACCTGCCACGCGACAAATCACAAGGCAGGGTGATTTGCTGAACGCCGTCCGCGATTAAGGTCATTCCTCTTTGGAGCAATCGGTTTCACTTGGCCTCACGTTACAGCGGGCGTATTTTTTTGCTGACTAGCCTGACAATTCGATCTGCTACGACAATTTAGATTGGTTACATCCCAGCGCGCTTTCAGGGGGTATGATTTATATCTTGCCGCCCGACCTAGTTAGGCCTTAGTCACACGTGTATCTGCCAATCACATGCCAGAACTAATACGAGGTCCTGTCGTCACTGCTGCAGGCGAAGGCCAAACGTGGAATGTCGTCGGCGACCAGATCACCTGCAAGGTAGCTAGCGAGCAAACCGAGGAGACTTATGCTGTTATCGAAGAGCTGAGCCCACCTCAAGGCGGTACGCCTCTTCACGTGCACAGAGCCACGGACGAGGTGTTTTACGTTGTTGACGGCGAATATCAGGTCGTTTGCGGCGATAACAAATTCAATGCTCCGCAAGGCACACTGTTCGCCGTGCCGAAGAGCTCGCCTCACAGCCTCCGCAATATCTCAGCCGTGGCGAGTCGAGTCCTTGTCACCCTTATACCTGGTGGATTCGAGAAGTTCTTCGAAGAAGCGAACGGCGTTACCGACCCAGAACAGCTTGTGGAGATCGCCAAACGCCATGATGTCGAGTTTTTACCGCCCCATGGGTAGAGACGAGCGACAAGCTCGGAGAACTCCTTCAGATCGACGATCCGAGACCGCTGCGCTGCGTCTGAAATCACAATATCGAATTGTTGAGCACAGAGGCCGCGGTCGATAACGAACCCACGGCACCGTGCAAGTAGCCGCTAAAAAAACGCAACCGACCGGCAGCAGTCAGGAAATCGATGTGATAGCTTCTGAGGTTTAATGAAGTTTGCTTTGCGCATCGGAATTTTCGCAGCTGCGATTTGCGTCATAGGCGTGATCACGTGGCAAGGCGTCACGGCGCATGGCGCGCCTGATCCGACGCAATCGAACACAACTCCCACGGTCGCGTTTCTGGATATTGGTGTTCTCGTATTCCGCGAAGGACTGGAATGCATCCTGGTGCTCGCCGCCATCACTGCGAGCATGACCGGAAAGAAACG
>VBQB01000184.1:12119-13639 GCA_005887855.1 Verrucomicrobiota bacterium
TGTGCCTGCACTTGACTTGCAAGCCGCAACTGGACTCCTCGCCGTCATCGTTCTGCTCGTAATTATGAATTGGTTTTTTCATAAAATTTATTGGGGCGGATGGATCCGGGCGCATAATCGTCGCCGGAAAACATTGCTCGCCAGTGCGAGCGCTGACGAAATCTCTCGCCCCCGTGTGTGGTGGGGTTTGGTGTTGCTCGGGTTTACATCACTTTATCGCGAGGGATTTGAGGTCGTCCTTTTCTTGCAGACCTATTATCTGCGCCTGGGCGGCGGCGTAGTGCTGAAAGGGGCGCTCCTCGGCATGATCCTTACTGGGATGGTGGCCGTGCTCACCTTTGTTCTGCAACAGCGTCTTCCCTATCGAAAAATGCTGATCACGACCGGTATTCTGCTCGGCGTGGTGCTGCTGGTGATGGTAGGCGAGCAAGCACAAGAGATGCAGCTCGCCCATTGGATTCCCACGACCGAGATCAGTTCCTTGAAAAACTACATGGCGCCTTGGATGAGCTTGTGGTTTGCGGTGTTTCCAACGACTGAAACACTTATCGCTCAATTCATTGCCGCAGTGTTGGTGGTTGGCTCTTATTATGCGGCACGACGCTTTGGCGGCGGCGCGCCACCGGAAAGCGCGGAGGAGCCCGTGCAAGAGGCGCGAGCCGAGGCCGATGTGGCGATCGTACAGCGGCTGGAAACAGTTCCCGTGGTCTCGCCGCGGTAATTCAAAGCCATCGGCAGCACCGATCACCTGGCTACGCGTTCGTTATGAAGAAATTCTTGTTGCTCTGCATTCTGACCTTGGCGTTTTTGCCACCGATCTCGTTTGGCGGAGTCCGTCACTTTACATTCTTGTATGAAGCGCCCACTTCTGCACGGGGAAGCGCAGAGCTGGAGAATTGGGTCACCTGGAAACGCACGACCGATCCCGAGCGATTCGACCAAGTCGATTTTCGTCACGAGATTGAATATGGCGTAACAGATAGATTCCAGGTGAGCGTGTACTTGGCGGATTGGTTTTACGAGGCCGATCCGGAACATTCAGGCTTTTCGTATTCCGATTCGGCCATCGAATTAATCTACAACCTGACTAATCCAGTCGATGATCCGATCGGATTGTCGGTCTACGGAGAGATTAAAGCGGGCGATCGACTGGTTGAATTGGAATCGAAACTGATCGCGCAGAAAAATTTCGGGCCGCTCATCCTCGCATATAACGCGACTCTCGAAGCGGTCTGGGAAGGAAATGACCTGATCGAGCGCGAGGGCGAATTCAGCCAGGCGCTCGGGGCAAGTTACGAAATCTCGCCGCCGATCTCTGTGGGAGTGGAACTGCTGCATGAATTTGTGTTTCCAGAATGGCGAGACGAAGAAAACATCAGAAATCTCTTCGTTGGCCCGAACGTCTCATATCGCAGCAGAAACTGGTTTGTAACGGTCACCGGTCTCGCGCAAGCGACCGATACTGAGGATGAGCCGGATTTCCAAGTGCGAACAATTTTTGGAATTGGTCTCTGAAATGA
>VBQB01000184.1:13709-26374 GCA_005887855.1 Verrucomicrobiota bacterium
TGCGCGAAGGTCGTACTCTTTTTGTCTCACGCTGCATCGAATGTCACACGCTGCCCACTGTTTCACGGCACAGCGCGCGAGAGTGGCCGTGGCTCATCGATGAAATGGCAGGACGCGCTAATTTGAAGCCTGCTGAGCGCGAAGCTGTGTTGGCTTACATTCTCGCAGTGCGTACGCAATAGAGAAATAAATCCGCCCAACGCCAATCTGCGAAATCAATGGAAGTTAGGCATCCCGCCTGACTCGGCCGACAGGTTTTCCAGTCTGTCGTGGGTTTGAATGCTCGCGACGCGAACGACGAGCAAGGTGCTGCTCGGCCGAGATAGCTTGGAACCTATCCTCCAGGCCACATTCCGGTTGAACGCCGCCGTAGGCTTCCCACCTTAGGCGGATGATTATGTCCAGGTTAGGGTTTTCTCGGCGAGCTCACGTCACTGTGGCTGGTTTCCTGTTTCTTTTTCCAATTCTTCTTCCGGCCGCTCCGTCCCCTACCCCCACGCCAGGACCTGCCGGAGCGATCGATGAAAAACTGTTCAAGGGAATGCAGTGGCGGCAAATCGGGCCGTTCCGCGGCGGTCGCGCACTCACGATCGAAGGCGTGCCCGGGGAACCGGACACTTATTTTTTTGGGGCAGTCGCGGGCGGAGTATGGAAGACAACTGATGGTGGCACGAATTGGACCCCGCTATTTGATAAGGAACCTATTTCTTCGATTGGCGCGATCGCAGTCGCGCCATCCGATCACAATGTGATCTACGCCGGCACCGGGGAGGCGGCCATCCGCGGTAACACGACGTACGGAACGGGAGTCTTCAAATCGATCGATAGCGGGAAAACTTGGCAGAATGTCGGCTTGAAGGACACCCGCCAAATCGGCGCGCTCATCGTTGACCCACGAAACGCGGACGTCGTTTTGGTGGCGGCACTCGGTCATGCGTTTGGGCCAAATCAGGAACGCGGAATTTTTCGCACCGCCGACGGCGGCAAAACCTGGACGAAAGTTTTATCGAAAGATGAAAACACCGGCGGGATCGATGTTGTTTTCGATCCGCATAATCCGAACATTGTCTTCGCGTCGCTCTGGCAGGCACGCCGCCAACCATGGTTTTTCTCCAGTGGCGGCCCAGGTGGCGGACTCTATCGCTCCGAAGATAATGGCGTCACCTGGAAGCATCTCGAGGGCAACGGGCTTCCCGAAGGAATCCTCGGGAAAATCGGCATTGCGGTTTCCGGCGCGGATTCCAACCGCGTTTACGCAATCATCGAAGCCAAGGAAGGCGGTCTTTATCGTTCCGATGACGCCGGCCAGCACTGGACTCGGGTAAATGACGATGGCCGATTTCGTCAGCGCGCCTGGTACTTCAGCAAAGTTTACGCCGATCCGAAATCGCCGGACACCGTTTATCTGTTAAACACGGGGCTTTTCCGTTCGGTCGATGGCGGCAAAACGTTCAATCTCTTACCTGCGCGGCACGGAGATCATCATGGACTTTGGATCGATCCGCAAAATCCGAATCGAATTGGGAATGCGAATGATGGTGGCGCCAGTATCTCAATCGACGGAGGCAAAACGTGGACCACCCAAAATAACCAGCCGACCGCACAGTTTTATCACGTGGCTGTGGACAACGCGTTTCCTTATCACATTTATGGCGCGCAACAGGACAACTCGAACGTCCGCATCGCCAGCCGCACGGATTCAGGAGTGATCGGGCGCGAAGATTGGTCTGTGGCGGGCGGCTCGCCAGAGGACCGCAACAGTGGCGGCGAATGCGGCTTCGTCGTGCCCGACCCACGCGATTGGCACATTATCTATTCAAACAACGAAGGCTTCATCAATCGCTACGACAAGAATAAAGAGGAGGTGCAAGATGTGAGCGTCTGGCCCCTTGACAACGCGGGCCACGGCGCCGCTAACCTTGTCCATCGCTTCCAATGGGTCTCGCCACTCCTGCTTTCGCCGCACAATCCGGACGTGCTCTACACTGCGGCTGAGTGCGTTTTCAAATCGGGTGATCACGGCCAGAGTTGGACACAAATCAGCGGCGATCTCACGCGCAACGATAAAAGCAAACAGCAGCCTAGCGGCGGCCCTCTGACAAACGACATCACTTCAGTTGAATATTACGACACGATCTTTGCACTCGCCGAATCCCCCGTAAAAAAAGGAACAATCTGGGCCGGAACGGATGATGGATTGATTCAGGTTACAACCGATGACGGCCAGCATTGGTCAAACGTCACGCCGAAAATGCCGGAGTGGAGCACCGTCGACCTGATTGAGCCATCTCCGCATGACGGCAACACAACCTACGTGGCCGTGGATCGACATAAACTCGACGACTTCAAGCCATATATTTTCAGAACGTCCGATTTGGGGAAAAGATGGAGTGCGATTACGGATGGAATCCCCGATGGATCGTACGTGCACGCGGTGCGCGAAGATCCGAAGCGTCGCGGATTACTTTACGCGGGCACCGAGACAGGCGTGTTCGTGTCATTTGATGATGGCGCGCATTGGCAACGGCTCCAACTCAACCTCCCCACCTCACCTATTCATGATCTCGTGGTTAAAGATGACGATCTGGTTGTCGCGACGCATGGACGTTCGTTTTGGGTTCTCGATGACCTCACGCCGGTCCGGCAGGTAAACGCGCAATCGACGCAAGCGGACGTTATTCTCTACCAACCGCAGATAGCACTGCGTTTGCATTATCCCGAAGAATTCGACAAGCGTCAGCCCGTGGGAGATAACCCGCCTCCGGGCGCAATCATCGATTACTATTTCAAGACGGCACCGAAGGGTGAAGTGTCGCTCGATATACTCGACACTTCCGGCAAGGTTGTCAGGCATCTCTCCAGCAAGGAGAAAAAAGAAAGCGAGCAGCCGCCTGAGTGGCCGGATCTGGTTGAGCGCGCAAAGACGATTCCAGCCAACGAAGGAATGAATCGATTCGCCTGGGACTTGCGTTACGATGATCCTGTCAAAATTCCCGGGGCATTTTACTCAGGGACTGGTCCGAAAGGACCACTTGCGTTGCCGGGCGATTACCAGGTAAAACTTACCGTTGCCGGTAAATCGCAGACCGCGCCGCTGCATCTGGCCATCGATCCGCGCACCAAGGGAGCCGAGCCCGGCCTGCAAAACCAATTCGCCTTATCCATGCAGGTGAACGATCGCATTTCGCAATTGCATCAAGCCGTCAATGAAATCCGAGATCTCAAATCGCAGATTCAGACATTGCACAAACGCTTTGGCGACGATCAGCGTCTCAAGCCGGCCCTTGATGCCGCGGACGCCCTCGATCGCAAAATGTCCGAAGTCGAGCAGCGGCTCATTCAAGTAAACATGAAAGGATCGGAAGGAAATCTCGCATTTCCGAACATGCTGAACGAACGCTTTGACTCATTCAGCCACGCGATCGATGGCGGCGATGCCGAGCCAACGAAACCACAACTCGACGTGTTCCAAATGTTAAGCGGTCAGCTGGAAGAACAGTTAAAAAAATGGGCGCAGATCAAAAACGACGATGTTCCTAAAGTGAGCGCATTAATCAAACAGGCCGATTTGCCGCCTCTTCTGATCACCGGCAAGACAGAACCTGGCAAGTGACCAGCGCAGGACTTACGACTTATCGACGCTATATTGTCCCGGCCCGATGAAGAGCAGACTCAAGAGTAAGATCGACATCTCTATTACCGGCAGCCGCCTGTAAAAACCGCCGGCTGCCTTCCATATTGCAACGACGTGAACAAGCGTAACAATCAGCGCACACAACACCCCGATGCGGAAAAATAGTCCGAGGATCATGAGCACGCCGCCCGCACACCCAACGAGCGCACCAATGAATCCCCAAACTTGAAAGTGCGAATGAAAATCAAGATGCCGCATGGCCGCGCCAAAATGCTCCCAACTTCCGCGGCCGTTCCACAAGACAGGGGCAATGAGAATAATGAAAATCAGTCCGATGCTGACACGGATCAGAAGCAGTCCTGTCTCGCGATATTTGCCAAGAAATTGTAAAGCCATGCGCGCGACTTTGAGCGAGCGGCGCTCGGATTTCAATTCAAACCGCGTCGGATAAATTCATTCATGACAAAGATCGACAAGGCGGTGGTGCTCGCGGCCGGACGCGGCACGCGCATGCGCGAACTGACTGTCGATCTTCCCAAACCGATGATTGAAGTGCGCGGCAAACCGGTTTTGCAGCACATTGTTGAAGGACTGCGCGATGCTGGCATACGCGAGTTTCTGATCATCGTCGGTTACCGCGCCGACGCGGTACAGAATTTCTTTGGAGACGGCTCTCGTTATAAAATCGAAATGCAATACGCGACCCAAGTTGTGCAGGACGGAACGGGACGAGTTGCCGATCTTGCGCGCAATTTCGTTGAAAATTCTCCGTTCATCTTGAGCGGGCGACATCGAAGCAATCATCACTGTGAAGCGAGGCGAAGACGTAACAAAAGGAGGTGCCGTTTTTCTCAACGATCAGATGGAACTTGTGGATCTTCGCGAGAAATCAAAGCCGGGCGAGCCGACCAGTCCGTGGTATAACGCCGGCCTTTACGCGTTTCGGCCAAGCATTTTCGATTTCACGGCAAAGTTGAAGCCTTCACCACGCGGCGAGTATGAATTGACTGACGCGATCCGCAAGCTCGCGCATTCCGGCAAAAAAGTGAAAGCACTCGAGCTGACCGGCGAATGGGCCGATGTACGCGATCCGGAAATTCTCGCGCGCTTAAATCAAGAGTAGCGCGAGCCTCTGGCTTGCATTTAAGAACCGCAAGCGGGACGCATGCGCTACCTGTTGGCGATCGATCAACATTAAGCCTCTTACTTCAGGAGGCAATGGCTTCTTCACCTCACCGACGAGTTTTTCAAAACGCGCTCACCGCGCAACGGATCCAAAGAGAATATCATTAAACGTGAACGGAGAATATCTGCTACCTGTAAACGGTTTCCGGCTCGGGTTCGGAAAGGAGTTTTTGAAAACCTGGATCGTTCCGGATCGGGTCCCAGACGGGGTCGATCTTTAGACGGGCAACGGAAATGTATTCTCCGGCAGGGATTGTGAGCAGCTGCCGAAGTATTTTTACCGCTTCTTCGGACTGGCCAGCGTGCGCTTCGATCTGCGCTAGTCCGACAAGAAAATTTATGCCGAGGATCGCGTCTTTTTCGATCGGCATCGTCTCTGCCGCTTCTCGCGCAAGGCGAAGCGCGTCGGCGTTCCGTCCGAGACAAACGTAAATCCAAGCTAATTCTGAGACCCAAACGCGGTCTTCGGGCTGCCGCTTGGCTAGCTCGGCTTCGAGTAAAACACGCGCTTCCTCGCACTCCGGTCTTGCTGCCGCACTTTGACCGGCAAGCACTTGAATCCCAATTCGCGCCTTTAGCTGCGCAAGTCGTCCTTCGGCTGTGTTACCCGGCGCAATATCCCACTCTTGGAGAGCTTCGGAAAAATGCCTCTCCAGAACGTAGAGATATACCCGCTCATCAATCATCTCAGGAATCACAATATAGTACGGCCTAACACCTTGGCCGGCTCCTCTTTCGTTCGGTATTCCCTCCCACGCCCGCCTGGCACGCTGAATATCGGCGGTGCTGGCGATGTAGGTAAGATTGAGACGGAAGGCGGCTCCCAAGTGGTGTGGATCGAGAGCTAGAGCATGCTTGAGCCAACGCTCTGCGTCACTCCACCGACGAAGGCCGAGGTAGCCTCCGCCGATTTGGTCTGGAATCCATACATCGCGCGGATCAAGTTCAGCCGCCCGCTCGTATTCAGCAAGCGAGCGTCGCCACTCACCGCGACGACGGTAAATCGCAGCCCGGTAACTCCGGCTAACGGAATTACTTGGCTGGAGTTCGACAGCCCGGTCGAACTCTTTTAGCGCGGAATCAAAGTCATGACGACCCCAGTAATGGAATAGACCCAGCGCCAGATGTGCATCCGGCAAATCCGGAGCAATCGCTATTGCGCGTTCGATATCAGACTTTACCTCATCCAATTGTCCCGAAGTCAGGCGTTTGACAAACCAATGCCGATTTAAACGGTTGTAAGCGAGTCGTGCATACGCAAGCGAGAAAGTCGGATCCCGCGCTAGCGCTTGCCGATAGAAGGTTTCGGCGCTGTCGTATGTTTCCTCTTTGTATGTACTCTCCGCCTGGCGTTCCTGATATTCGCCCTTCAGGAACAGATCATGGGCTTCCGCGTCGCGCGTGGGCGCTGCGGCGAAGGCACTCGACTGACTCGGAGAAAGCTTCGCCTGAAGCTGGGCGGCAATTGCTTTGGCAATATCGCTCTGGATTACGAAGACGTCATCAAGTGGTCGATCGTAGCTTTCCGACCACAAGTGCGTGTCGGTTTTTGCGTCGATCAACTGCGCGCTGACACGGACTCGATTCGCGGCGCGCTGCACACTACCCTCGACCACGTGCGCGACGCCTAGTTCATTCGCGATCTGGCGCAGGTTTCGTTTCGCGCCGCTCTTGTATTGCATCGCCGACGTCCGGCTGATCACCTTCAAGTCCGCGATTTTTGCTAGATTATTCAGGATTTCGTCCTGTACCCCGTCAGCGAAAAACGCGTTCTCGGGATCGGCACTCAGATTTTCAAAGGGAAGCACAGCAATACCGGCCGGGATCGACCGGGGTGCTTCCAACGCGACCGGTTTCTTTGCTTCTTCTACGAGTTTCTCGAAACGTGGATCGCCGCGCAGCGGATCCCAGAACGGGTCCAAACGCAACCGGCCATAGCAGACCAAACTCGGAATCAGTATGACTTCTTCCAGTTGTCTAAGTGCAAGCTCTTTTTCGCCTACCCAGGCATAGATGACTGCCAGATTTGCCAGCAGCTCTGCACCTGCCATCGCATCCTTCGTCACCGGTAACAGTTCGACGGCGCGACGGCCTTCACGGATCGCGTCTTCCTTGCGACTCAGTGCGGCATCGATCATCCCCAAGCCACAGACAGCCGCGGCGTAGTCAGGCTGCTCACGCACAATTTTTTCCATCTGAAGACGCGCCGCAGTAAACGCCTTTTCAGCACCGGTCGAATCGCGTCGAACACGCGCTGCCAGGCCTTCTAAAAAGGAGCGAGGCATTGCTACGATTCCGGCCACCCCGGAGATCATCCCTTCTGGAGGCAATGAAGCTAATGCGCTGGCCATCTCCTCAGCCTCTCGCCGGCAAAGAGCGAGATCGAACCATTGGTCAGCAATTCTGTCTACCGCGCTTGGATCTTTCGTTAGAACGCTCTGAATCGCTTCGTGCCTAGGTTGCGTGTCAGCGCGTGCTTCCAAGTCAACTCGCGTACGCAATACAGGCATCGTCGGATCGTCCGGTGCGACTGCTAGAGCGCGATCCCAATACGCGGCCGCCTCCGAGAAGCGTCGCTCGTACTCATACGTGAACCCGGCGCCGCCAAGTAACGACAGGTTACGTGGATCGAGCTCGATGGCACGTTCGAAATTTCTTATGCACTGATCCCAATGACCCTGCCGGCGAGTGATCGCAGAGGTTATATCGAACACGGATGCGTCATTAGGCAATCCGCGTCGGGCAATCTCAACTTCGGTGAGGGCCGTCTCGTAATCGCGATAGCACCAATAGGCGACCCATGCCGCAGCCAGATGTGGCTCACCACGGTCGGGGCCGAGACGCAAAGCAGTGTTGCGGGCTTGCTCCGCAAGCGTGATTCGGGCAGGAGTGTGATCATATCCCAGAAAATAAAGATAGGCATGTGTTCGCGCCAGTTCACAATAGGCAAGCAAGAACGTTGGATCGTTCGCGACCGCTTGATCCAGCAACCGTATTATTTCGTGAATATCCTTTCGGGGTTGAGTTGTTTGCTGCGCCCATAGTTTCTTGGCGCGCAAGTAACGATCGTACGCGATAAGGTTCGTTGTCGGTGGCTTTTCAATGACGGTTTTCTCTGCCACTGAGAGCTTCGCCTGAAGCTGGGCGGCAATTGCTTTGGCTATGTCGCTCTGGATTGCAAAGACGTCATCGAGTGGGCGATCGTAACTGTTGACCCACAAATGCGTGTCCGTTTTTGCGTCGATTAACTGCGCAGTGACCCGGACACGATTTGCAGCGCGTTGTACGCTTCCCTCAAGCACGTGCGCAACGCTAAGTTCATTCGCGATCTCGCGCAGATTACGTTTTGTGCCGCTCTTGTATTGCATCACCGACGTCCGGCTGATGACTTTCAAGTCCGCGATTTTTGCCAGGTCGTTAAGGATTTCGTCCTGCACCCCGTCGGCGAAGAACGCGTTCTCGGGATCGGCGCTCAGGTTCTCAAAGGGGAGGACCGCGATGCTCTTGTAAGGAATCGCCGCGCTGCCGGTTGGCATCGGGTGCGGTGATTCTCTTTCCCAGAACATCACACCAATGACCGCTCCGAGAACGACCAAAAATGTCACCAGCACCGTCGACGTTGGATTTCGTCGCACCCATTTCCTTCCGCGAGTGAAGACTCCAGTGCGCCGGGCCCGAATCGGCTCGTGCCGCAGCCAATGGTCAAGATCCTCGGCCAGCGCTCCGGCGGATTGGTAGCGCGCGTTAGGATCCGGTTCGAGACAACGACCGACGATTGTCTCCAGATCGCGGTCGAGCGACGGTACGAGTGAACGCAAACGTGGTGCCGGAGTCGCGGCAGCCTGATGAATAACACAAAGAACATTCGCGCCCACGAATGGCGGCCGAGCAGCAAGGAGGTAAAACAAAATCGCGCCCAAACTGTAAATGTCGGCAGCGGAGGTAAGCTTTTCGGCTGGGCATTCGGTCTGTTCGGGTGCGATGTAGCCCGGTGTTCCAAGTGTCTCCAGTGTCCTTGTTAGGTCGCTAGCTTGATCGAGCCATTTTGCCAGACCAAAGTCGCTCACCATCGGCTCGCCATTTTCATCAAGGAGAATATTTCCCGGCTGAAGATCGCGATGCAGAACTCCCTTGCCATGGGCGTAAGCGATGGCGCGTGCCACCTTGGCCATCAGCCGCACGCACTCACGAGGCTTTGCGCGGAGCGCAGATGCTGCAGCACGGAGGCTTCCGCCCGTCGCGAATTTCATGCTGAAAAACGGCAGGCCCTCTTCACTTTCGCTGACTTCGTATATCGGAAGAATGTTTGGGTGATCGAGGCTCGCGACCGCTTCGGCTTCGCGCCGAAAGCGCACCAATGTCTCATGCGAGTTCACCTGATGAGCCAGAATGCGCTTTACCGCTACGATCCGACGAGAATGCTGCTGGCGCGCGCGATAAATAACTCCCATGCCGCCGCGGCCGATCTCTTCCAGGATTTCGTAATGACCAAGGCGCCACTGTTTGTCAGTGACGTTCGCTTCTGCGAGGACGCTTTCGAACGCTTCGCGGGATGCCTCGCCTCTGGTTTCGAGTCCCTCGCGCAAGAGACAGTTGATGCAGATTCCATGATCGAGCTGGGTTATCGCGCCGCACTGCGGGCACTGCGTTGGACTCTCGATTACGTCCGCTAGAGGATCAGCGGGCTCGTTTGCTTTGTTCATCAGGCTGCGGCGGCTAGTGTTCCGCACAAATGTCGGATCTCGTCATCCACATCGGCCGGATTCTCGACCGTGTGAGCAACCTCCTCGCGCAGGAGCCAGCGATAACGCTGGCGCAAATTGTGTAGTTGTTTTTTCACAACCGTGTCTGCAACGCCCAAGGCGGCGGCAAGATCGGCATATGAGATGTCGGCGTGTTCCGCCGTAAGATGATCGCGCAATCCCTCAAAAAGCCGCAGACGTCCTTTCCCTTCACACTCCTCACGCAGACGCCGGAGCGCCTGCTCTACCACTGTCGCAGCCCAGCGAAGATCGAAAAGTCGCTCCGGTGCAAGCGCGTCGAGCGCGCGATCCGAGATCGATAATTGCGAGGGCGCTTCCGCCGTCCAGGCATCCCAGGAAACGAATTGAGCGCCGCCGCCCCGCTTTAGCGTTCGATTCTTATCGGCGGCGTTGTGAAGAAAATTCTGGAGCGACTTGAGCAAGAGCGAGCGGAAGCGGCCGCGGCCCTGGTCGGCTTGCCGCAGCCAGTTAGTTTCCAGAATCATCAGAAAGAAATCCTGCGTAAGGTCCTGCGCGTCCTCACTCGAATAGCCGCGGCGGCAGACGTAGGAAAAAATGGGTCGCCAGTAAGTTCGGCAAAGCTCCGCCAGCGCTTCAGCAGCCTTTTGCTGGTCGCCTCCGGAGTTCGCTCCAGCAAGGACGAGGCTCCAGCGCGTGGTGGCGAACACCCGCGGTTCGGCTTCTACATTCACCTGCCAGCAGCGTGGTTGCTTATTATTTCTTCTACAAGCTTAAAAAACGGTCGCCTATCCGCCACTCGTCACAAGAAGTGAAGCGCCCGTTTAAAGCCTCAAGAGAAATTCCGGAACTTTGTCATCCAGTTCCTTTAATGATGTGTATGAAAACAAATTGTTGGTTTAATCAAAATCGTCTTCTATCCCATCTACGCCGAAGTTTTTGGGCACTCGCAATTGTCGGCGCGTCATTAACGTTGCCGAGCGCTGAAGCTGACCCACCCGGAACCGCAACCGGAGGGTTTAATCCCTGTTTCACACGAACTAGTGTTCGCCCAGCCGATGGAAATTTGATTGTCACGTTCAACGTTACTACAGACGTTAGTGGCAACTTCATCGGACGCCTCGAGGGCACTGAGCTGGATGTAATTCATCGGGACGGTACTATAACGTTGCATGGTACCGCGTTGTTCGCCGGTTCACTTAACGGCGGTCCGTCCGGCACGTTGCTTTTCACTTACACAGGGATAGGCAACGCTCTGACCGGCCACGAAAATTTGCATATTGCGGGCCGCCAAGGGACTGACGGTCTTGCTGGTGTGTATTTTCAGGGAACGGCTGAGGGTGACCTGGGCGGCGAATGCGACGGCGACTTCGGGGGGCACGGCATGTATGACGGACAGATTTTGTTCGCTCCCTAAGTCGACAAGGTAAAAAGGCGCGCTTCGCAATCATCAGCCGTTACGCTTCATCGCCTGGCGGCTTGGTTGTTTGGCATATTCTCGAGCCGATTACGAACCGTCGAGATTAAAGCTTAGTTACTCAACGGTCTCGACTGACTCTTCGCCGATCTCTTCTTCGATTTCGCGCTGCCATTCGCGCGACAACCAGGGCCGGAGAAATCCGTAGAGCAAGTAAGCCAGGAAAAGCACCGCCGGCATCCATTCATAATTCATCACGGTGAAAATGAGAATGAGACTGATGACCAGAAAACGTGGAATCGATTTTTTCGTCTTCCAATTGACTGCCTTGAAGCTCGGATACTGGAAACGGCTGAACATCATGAAGGAAAGAAAGAGCAACAACGGCGGCAGAACGAAGCGCCAGTTACCGAGGTGATGTTCGCCCTCGGCCAGCCAGAGCAGGAAAAGTGTGATGGATGCGATGAGACCAGCAGCTGCGGGAATGGGAAAGCCGGTGAAATTCTTTTTGTTATCAGTATCGCCCATTTCGTGATTGACAGACGCAGTGTTGAAGCGCGCGAGACGCAGCGCGCCGCAGGCCAGGTAAACGAACGCGATAATCCAGCAGGCGCGCGGAAACTCCTGCAACACGACGCGGTAAACCATCAAAGCCGGGGCAAGCCCGAATGAGACAATATCTGCGAGCGAATCGAACTCGCGACCGAACGGACTCTCGTGCCCACCCAGCCGTGCGAGGCGTCCATCCAGAAAATCAAAAACAAACGCGCCAAGAACAAACCAGATGGCGGCGTGAAAAAGATCACCGGCCGCATCGGGATTGGACGCTTGGAGCAGCGCGCCCTCAAGAATTTTGAGCGTGGCAGTGAAACCGCAAAACAGATTTCCTGCCGTCATCAAATTGGGCAGGAGATAGATTTTGGGATGATTCTGTTCGCTCATTGATTGTAGAGGAAGCTGTCAGCTTCCCCTACAGTTTCGGGGAGGCGCGCAATGATTGTCGATCCACCGATCACATGTTCGCCCGCTTTAACCACCACAACGGCGGCGAGTGGCAAATATACTTCCGTTCGCGAACCGAAGCGAATCATTCCAAAGCGGTCGCCTTTTTTTAATTCGTCACCGACTTTTGCCCAAGCAACAATACGCCGCGCAATTGCGCCAGTGAGTTGCCTGATCACGATCGTGACACGCGAATTTTCGAACGCCCAAGTCATCGCTTCATTCTTCTCAGAGCAATTCGGATCGCGAGCGTCGAGACAGACTCCTTCTCGATGTTGACGATAAACGATGCGTCCATCGATCGGCGCGCGATTGGTGTGGACGTCGAAGATCGACAAGAAAATTCCGACACGGCGCGTTCTTGTTTTCAGAACTTCGGTTTCGTCCAGCTCAACGATGTCCATGACGGTTCCGTCGGCCGCAGCCACAACGAGATTCGGATCTGATGGCGCGGTGCGCTCCGGATCACGAAAAAATGCGAGCGTGCAAAAAAGCAGGAGGAGAAAGAATAGCGATAACCAAAGCGTCAGAAACGAACTAGCGATGGCGAACACCGCGAAAATCGCAAAAATCCAGCGTGCTTCGAAGAGAGTTTGAGCGCGCATAGTGGTTGGCATTTTCCGATTTCCGAAAGACAGGTCAAGCAAACGGAACGGCCCATCAGCGAGCAGCGCAACCGCGGATCATTAATCTACAATATTTTGGG
>VBQB01000185.1 GCA_005887855.1 Verrucomicrobiota bacterium
CGGCATCCTGGTATTCTTCTGGGCGATCATCGCAGCACTCGTTCACTTGGCATTTCTGGTGATCATGATCATTGCCATCGTAAAGGCGTTTACGGGTGTTCGCTGGGACATCCCGTACATCGGACCGATTGCGCGCAAACAGGTCGAAGGCTCGACACCATAATTTTGTAGGGCGTCTGTGTCAGACGCCTGGCGTTTCACAGAAACGCCCTACAGTTTACAAACCCAGCAACTTCACCACGACCTCGGTGAGAATCAGCTCATGATCGAGTTGGGTGGTGACGAGCTGAAGATTCGCCTGGAGACATGCTTGCATCCCCTCAATCAATTGTTTGGTTTCGAACCGATGCGCTTGCTGCGCAGCGATCCCGAGCGCGTAGGCATTGATCGAGCCGTCCTTCTTTCGCGGCAAATGTTCAGTCGCTTCGGCGGGCAAACGATTGATTGCCGAGATAAATTGAAATGGCGCGTGCGGCCGCGTGAGGCGATGACGTTCCATCAAATCTTTTGCGAGCAATAAATTGCGGATCGTCGGCAAGATCGCGACCAGTAAAATGCCGATCGCGCTTTCGCGTTGATCCAGCAGCCGTCGGATAAGGGTAAGCGCGAGTTCGAGATCGCGCGCCGCAAGCGCGCTTCCTAATTCGAAAATGACCCCTGCACGCGAAAGCGGAACCAACTCCCGAACAAGGTCGACAGTAACCTTTTCAGCAGGCGTTACGCCTGCTCGCCGCACAGGCTGCAAGCCTCTGTTCCGGCCGTCGCCGAGGAAGATATCGATCTTCTCCAGCTCGTTCTCGATCTGGCGCGTGTTGCCGCCGGTCAGCAAAACGAACAGAGCCAGTGCGTCGTCATCGAATTGAAGCTTTCGTCTTTGCGCGCGGTGCCGAACGATTTCGGTTGCTTCCTCTTCCCAGCCGCTCCGACTGGAATCAAGCCGATCAAAGATCTGCATCTCCGCCCGTTTGACCAGCGACTTATAAAACGAGCGTCGCTTATCCACTTCGGTGGCGCTGATCAAGAATATGACGTCACGCCCCAGATCGGCGTTAATCAAGTCTGATAATTCCTCAAGTGCCGATTGAACGCTGGCTGCCCGCCCAACCGGAGTGTCGCCGAGAAAATTCGCAGTCTTCAGCCAAACTAACTTCGAGCCGCCCAAAAACGGCAACGTTTGCAGCGCCTCGATTGCCGATCGTATCCGCGCCGCCGCTTGCTCGGCGTTATCGGTTGCGCCATCGATCACTTCGAGTCCGAAATCGCCAGCGTCCGGTGGTGTCAAGTTGGCCGCAAGCTCGGCGGCTACGCGCTTTACTTCGCTTTCATCGGATCCGACCACCGCATAGATCTGTGCGGTTGCCGCTTCTGTTTTCGCTCTTGGCATCGGAGATTTCTTCGCACGCGACGAGCGGATTACAAGATTGCGTCGTTCGAGCGCGGAGCTGGGGAGCACAGGCTGCCAGCCAGTTGTTGTCGGCAGCTTGCCGACGACTCCCACGCGTCGGAGCTGGCAGCCTGTGCTCCCCAGAAATTCAGACGCGCGAGCGCCGGCGCCCTGAATTACGCGAGTATTTCACCGGTTTTCGCTTGGGTTCAATCCTGGTGATGCCTGCGCCACTCTTCACTTCCATGATTTGATCCCGCAAAAGCGCGGCGCGCTCGAATTCCAGATTCGCCGAGGCATGCTGCATTTCGTCTTCTAGTTCGCGAAGCAACTCAGTGAGATTGAAATCGCCGCCGGCTTCTTGAATGACCGACGCAGCAATTTCGCGCCCGCGCAGAATCGTGTGCAAGCTTTCCTGCACGGCGCGCCGGACGGTTTGCGGCGTGATGCCATGCTTTTCGTTGTATTCCATTTGTTTCGTCCGGCGATAGTCCGAGATAGACATGAGCGCTTCCATACTTTGCGTGACCGTGTCAGCGAAGAGCACGACTTCGCCGTTTATGTGTCGCGCCGCGCGACCCGCGGTTTGGATGAGCGAAGTCTGGCTCCGCAAAAATCCTTCTTTATCTGCATCGAGAATGCAGACGAGCGAAACTTCGGGAAGATCGAGACCTTCGCGGAGCAAATTGATACCGACGAGGATGTCGAAGTCGGCCGCGCGGAGTCCGCGCAAAATTTCGACGCGTTCAATCGTGTCGATGTCGCTATGCAAATAGCGCACTTTCAATC
Organism: Verrucomicrobiota bacterium; assembly: GCA_005887855.1. The sequence goes on from VBQB01000185.1 coordinate 2,174, forward strand.
CAACATCGCGCAAGTAATCGGCCAGATCTTCGGCGGTGCGTTTGGTCAGGGTTGTCACCAGAACTCGCTCATTCTTTTCCACACGCTGGCGGCACAACTCGATCGTGTCGTCGATCTGATTTTTCAGCGGCTTGAGTGTAATTTTTGGATCGAGCAGTCCGGTGGGCCGAATGATCTGTTCGACCACGAGCGGCGCGCCCGGCGTGTGCGCATCGAATTTTTCCGGCGGCTCGTCAGTGCGCGAGAGTAGCGCAAGCCTCTGGCTTGCGTTGTTATTGGATTGCAAGCGAGACGCATGCGCTACATTTTCGCCGGCGACCGCGAACGGGACGAGTTCTTCCTCCCCGATTCGCTGTCGCTTATGCGGCACGTAACCTCTATTTCCGACCATGCTGTTTTGAATTTCGAATTCTGCGGGCGTGGCACTCACATAAATGAGCTGGTTGGTCAGGTTCATGAATTCGTCGAAATTGAGCGGCCGATTATCGAGTGCGCTGGGAAGACGAAATCCGTAGTCGACCAACACTGTTTTGCGGGACCGATCACCTTCATACATTCCGCCGATCTGCGGGATGGTGGCGTGCGATTCATCGATGACCACGAGAAAATCTTTCGGGAAGAAATCGATGATCGTGTACGGCTTTGAGCCCGGCGGCCGGCCAGACAAATGGCGCGAATAATTTTCGATCCCGTTGCAGAAGCCCATCTCCTGCAACATTTCGAGATCATACTCCGTGCGCATTTTCAGCCGCTGCGCCTCGAGCAGTTTTCCTTGCGCCTCAAGATAGACAATGCGCGCGTCGAGCTCTTCGCGAATAGAGCGGAGGGCTCGGTTCAATTTGTCCGCCGGTGTGACGAATTGTTTGGCGGGGTAAAACGTGATCACGCTAAGCGATTCACGCGCGTGACCAGTCAAAGGATCAAACCGCGTAATCGCGTCAATGTCATCACCGAAGAACTCGACCCGAACCGCTTCTTCATCAGCAGTGGCGGGATAGATTTCTACGACATCGCCGCGGACACGAAACCTGCCACGTGAAAAATTGATATCGTTGCGCTCGTATAACATGTCGACAAGACGACCGAGCACTGCTTCGCGGCTGATCTGCTGCCCCCGTTTCACCGTCAGCAGCATGCGCTCGTAATCTTCAGGCGAGGTGACACCATAGATGCAGGAAACGCTCGCGACGACGATGGTGTCACGGCGTGAGAGCAACGCGCTCGTTGCGGACAATCGCAAGCGTTCGATCTCTTCGTTGATCGAGGAATCCTTCTCGATGTAGGTATCGGAGCGTGGGATGTAAGCTTCCGGTTGGTAGTAATCGAAGTAGCTGACGAAATATTCGACCGCGTTCCGCGGGAAGAACTGCTTAAACTCGGAGTAAAGTTGCGCCGCCAGCGTTTTGTTGTGCGAAATGACGAGAGTGGGCCGATCGAGCTCCCGGATCACGTTCGCGATCGTGAAAGTCTTCCCCGAACCAGTCACGCCAAGCAGCGTCTGGTGGCGATTCCCGGATTCGACCGATTTGAGCAGCTTGGCGATCGCCTGGCCCTGGTCGCCGCGCGGTTTGTAGTTCGATTCGAGCTGAAACGGCATCTATCACTCTAACATCGACATAGTGAACTCGAAAGCGTGCGGCAGGGATGCCAGTTCGGCCTCGCGGTCATTTCTTCTCCTGTAGTAATGTGCGCGATCTGCGAAGTTTGCGGATAAAACCCTGCCATGAATCTGACAAATTTTTTCGCCGAACTCAAGCGGCGCAACGTTTACAAAGTTGCGATCGCCTATGGGGTTGTGGCGTGGCTACTCGTCCAGATCGCGACACAGGTCTTTCCGTTCTTCGAAATTCCGAATTGGACAGTGCGGCTAGTGGTGTTACTCATCGCGATTGGCTTCCCGATCGCGTTAATTATCGCTTGGGCGTTTGAACTGACACCAGAAGGTTTAAAGCGGACAGAAGCGGCCGATGCAACGCCGGCTGCGCGCTCGTTACAACGCGCGTGGATTTACGTCGTCATCGTCTCTGGCGCGATCTCGGTTGGGATTTTTTTCCTCGGGCGTTACACGAATTCGAAGTCAAGCGAAGAGGAGTTACCGGCGAAATCGATTGCGGTGTTGCCGTTTGAAAACCTGAGCGGCAACCCTGAAAACGCATACTTTACTGATGGAATCCAGGAAGAGATCCTAACGCGCCTGGCCAAGATTGCCGATCTGAAAGTAATCTCGCGCACTTCCACGGTGCGTTACAAAAGCTCGCCTGCCAATTTACGGCAGATCGCGAAACAGCTTGGCGTGGCAAACATTCTCGAAGGCACCGTGCAAAAAGCCGCCGATCAGGTTCGGGTCAACGTGCAGCTTATCAAAGCTGAAACTGACGCGCATTTATGGGCGGAAACCTATGATCGTAAACTGACGGACATTTTCGGTGTGGAAAGCGATATTGCAAAGACGATCGCCGATACGTTGCAAGCGAAGCTCACCGGCTCGGAGAAAAATGCTATCGCTGCCCAGCCGACGGAGAACACCGAGGCTCACGAATTTTATCTCAAGGGTAGATATTTTTGGAACAAGCGCACCGGCCCTGATCTGCGAAAGATGCGGGGCTGGCTGACTCGTATACGCTTCTTTCAGCTTATGGCGCGGGTAGCCCGCAGGAATCTTTTCCGTCGGCGAAAACAGCGGCACAGAAGGCGCTCGAACTCGATGATACGCTGGCCGAAGCGCACACGTCGCTTGGACAGATCCTGCTCTTTTATGATTTGGATTTAGGAGGCTCCACCAAGGAATTCGAACGCGCTATCGCGTTGAATCCGAATTATGCGACTGCGCATCACTGGTATGGAAGTGGGCCGCTGCTAGCTGTCGGCGAATTCGATCGAGCAATCGCCGAACTTAGGCGTGCACAACAACTCGATCCGCTTTCGTTGATTATCAATGCCGATCTAGGCGTCGCCTTCGCTACGGCACGACGCTATGACGAAGCAATCGCGCAGTTGAGAAAAACCATCGAGATGGATCCGCGCTTTTATTACGCGCATTGGAACCTTGGCGTGGCGTTGGAACTTAAGGGCGAGCTCCGCGAAGCACTCGCGGAATATGAAAAAGCTGCCGAATTGGACGACGATCCCATTGTGCTTGGGCTCATTGCTCACGCCTACGCGAAGCTCGGGGAACGCGATCAGGCGGTGAAGCTGCTGGCACAATTGCAGCAAGTTGCGGCCAATCGATATGTCCCGTTTAGCACCTTTGCCGGTGTCTACATGGCACTGGGCGAAAAAGACAAAGCAATCGACTACCTCGAGCGTGCTTATCGTGATCACGCGCTTTCGGGCATCAAAGTTGATCCGATGCTTGACCCGTTGCGCGGCGATCCACGTTTCGAGGCATTGGTGGCAAAAATTTTTCCGGCACAGAAATCGAGTATCCCATCGCGATGAATGCCAAGAAATTCTTCGCAGAGCGGAAGCTGTATGGTCACTGAAGCTGGATCGGATCTTCAGTTGGAGATCGGTCACGTCTTATTCATGGACATGGTCGGTTACTCGAAATTGCTCGTTGATCAGCAGCATGAACTTCAGCGAAGACTTACTGAAATCGTCCAAAGCACTGAGCAGGTGTGCGTGGCGGAAGCGGCCGGCAAGCTCATCCGCCTCCCCGTTGGCGATGGAATGGCGCTGGTTTTTTTCAATAGCCCCGAAGCACCCGTTCGTTGCGCGATTGAGATCAGCCAAAGGTTAAAAGAACATCCGCAACTGCAGTTGCGAATGGGCGTTCACAGTGGACCTGTCAATCAGGTTCGAGATGTCAACGATCGAACAAATGTTGCTGGCGCCGGGATCAATACCGCGCAGCGGGTGATGGATTGCGGAGATGCGGGACACATCCTTCTCTCCTGGCATGTCACCGAGAATCTGAAGCACTACCGGCAATGGCAGCCGCACCTGCATGACTTGGGCGAGTGCGTCGTTAAACACGGCGAACGGGTCCATGTGGTTAATTTCTATAATGGAAAACTGGGCAACCCAGAATTGCCGGAAAAGTTTAGACACGAAGGAGGCAGGAAAGGACTGTCGCCGAGGCCAGTTTCCGGATCAGACGCGAGATTGGTTAGGGTCCGTTGGGCGTTGATTGCTGCGGCCCTTATGATCATCGTTGGAATTGCCGTCGGCATTCCGCTTTTTTTGCATCGGCCATCAGGCAAATCGGCAAGCGCCTCTATTTCCAAGTCGTCTCCTTTGCCTGCGGTGATTCCGGAGAAAAGTATCGCCGTGCTTCCATTTGAAAACCGGAGCGCTGATAGAGAGAACGCCTATTTTGCTGATGGAGTGCAGAACGAAATTCTGACTGATCTGGCCAAGATTGCAGATTTAAGGGTGATCAGCCGCACGAGCGTGATGCAATACAAGGGCGGCGCGGAGCGGAACGTGCGCGAGATTGGCCAGCAACTTGGAGTGGCGCATCTGCTGGAAGGAAGCGTGCAGCGATCAGGCAATCGCGTCAGAGTAACGGCCGAACTCATCGATGCCCGGACAGACACCCACCAATGGGCGGAGCACTATGATCGCGATCTCGCGGATGTGTTCGGAATCCAAAGCGAAATTGCGAAAGCGATTGCTGACCAACTCCAGGCCAAACTCTCACCGCAGGAAAAAGCACGCGTCGAAGAGATACCGACCGAGAACACAGAAGCGTACGTGTTTTATTTGCGGGCGAATCAAATCTCGCGAAATCCCGACACCCTGCTCGAAGACTACAAAACCGCCGAGCAGCTTTACATGCAAGCGATTGAACTCGACCCGAATTTTGCCCTTGCTCATGCACGGCTTGCATCGACCCGCGCGGAGATTTTCCATTTTTATGAACCGCTAGATATGTGGAAAGAGAAAGCGCGCGCCGAAGCGGAGATTGCTTTGCGACTGCAGCCAGATCTGGCGGAAGCGCACTTTGCCCTCGGCCAATGCATTTACTGGATGGATCAGGACTATGACCGTGCGCTCAAGGAATTCGAGATCGCTTCTCGTTTATCGCCGAGCAACGGAGATATTGGCCGCTTGATCGCGGCGATTAAACGCCGGCAGGGCAAATGGCGGGAATCGCTCGAAGAATACGAAAGGGTTGCGAGGATCGATCCGCAAAATCCGAATATCGTCCGCGAACTTCTCATTACGAACACAGCGATGCGACACTGGCCGCAAGCGGCGCGATGGGGCGAGCGAATGCGAGCGATGGCGCCGGCTTCACTCGTTGCCAAAATTCAAAGCGGTTATGTCGATTTTTGGTGGAAAGGTGACACGCGCCTGCTCAAATCATTACTCAGCCAGGTGCCGGCAGGAACCGATCCTGATGGCGTAATAACGTCGTGCCGATGGGACGTAGCGATGATCGACCGCGATTTTGGCGGGGCGCGGACGGTTTTGCAAAACTCGGAGGTTAACGAGCTCTCGTACACAAATGCTGGCGCAACACCAAAAAGCTTTCTCCAAGGCTCTATCGAGCTGGCTGAGGGCAAACAGGCGCAGGCTCAGAAATTGTTTGAATTAGCGCGGCCCTATTTTGAAAGAGCGGTCGAGGAGGCGCCCTTGAGCGCGGATCGTCACGCCAACCTCGGTTGGTTCTACGCGTTTGCAGGTCGAAAGAATGAAGCCATTCGTGAAGGCAGGCGCGCGGTGGAGTTAAAACCGGAATCCAAGGACGCCTTCGATGGCGCCATCATGAATTGTTATCTCGCGCTCATCTATGCGCGTGTCGGCGAAAGGGATCTGGCGCTTCCGCTCATCGAGCGATTGCTCAAAACGTCGGGTGCAGTGGACAGTGTCGATTACAGCATCACGGTCAATGATTTGAAATAACTGAAGCGCCGCAACGTTTACAAGGTGGCGATCGCCTACGCTGTCGTGGCCTGGCTGCTCATGCAGATCGCGAGCCAGATTTTTCCGTTCTTCGACATTCCGAATTGGGTGGTGCGTCTCGTTGTCCTGTTGCTTGTGATTGGTTTTCCCATCGCCCTCATCATTGCATGGGCGTTTGAGCTGACGCCGGAAGGGATCAAACGTACCGAAGCTGCGGAAGGCGTACGGGCTAAACCATCAAGGAATCGGGCCTGGATTTATGTCGTGCTGATCGCCGGTGCCATTTCGATTGGATTATTCTTCCTCGGCAGATTCACGGTTGGGCTCAGGCAGCGCGTATCCGAGACCGTTCCCGCGAAGTCGATTGCGGTGTTGCCATTCGAATCACTTAGCGAAGACAAATCTAACGCGTATTTCGCCGAGGGCATTCAGGATGAAATTCTCACGCGCCTTGCCAAGATCGCTGACCTAAAAGTCATCTCGCGCACCTCGACTCAAAAATATAAAAGCGCGCCAACCAATCTGCGGGAGATCGCCCAGCAACTTGGTGTCACGAGCGTGCTCGAAGGCAGCGTGCAGAAAGCGGCTAACCAAGTGCGCATCTCAGTCCAGCTTGTGAATGCGATCAATGATTCGCACATATGGGCTGAAACCTATGACCGGAAGTTGATCGATGTTTTTCAGGTTGAGAGCGATGTCGCGCAGAAAATCGCGAACTCGTTGGAAGCGAAGCTGACCGGGCGCGAGAAAAAGGAAATTTCAAGGATTGGGACGGCGAATGCCGAGGCTTACGACGCTTTTCTGCGTGCGCTTGCGGTCCTCCACGCGCAGGGGCCGGAAAATGAAAGGAAACTTGTCGAGTTCGCACGACGTGCTGTGGCGCTCGATCCGAATTATGCCGAAGCTTGGGCGATGCTCGGTATAGCCGAAGCGCAAAAGTATTTTGATTTCGAACGCACCGATGCGCAGTCAATGCGAGCACGGACCGCGGCGGAAACCGCCTTACGCCTGGCGCCTGAGATGGCAGATGCACACGGGGCGATGGGCATGTTCTATTACTACTGCTTACAGGACTACGATCGTGCCCTCACTGAATTGAACATCGCGCGGGAACGAGCGCCGAACGACGCCAACATTTGGCTTTCCATCGGGCTTGTGCAACGCCGCCAAGGCAAGCTGGACGAGTCGATTGAAGTGCAGAAACAAGCGTCGAAACTCGATCCGTTAAATGAAGACATCTGGGTAAACCTGGGCCGAAGCTATCGTGGCGCCCGCCGATTCGACGAAGCCCGCACAATGTTCGATCACGCTTTGACGATTGCGCCGGGAGATCTCGAAGTCACTGCGGAGAAGGCGGCGACGTACCTTGCGGAAGGTGATCTTGATGCGGCAGGACGACTCTTAGAGGGCGTCGAGATACCACCGAATAATATACCTTCCGCCCTCAGATTCTATAGTGAGCAGTTGGCACTTTTGGTCTGGCGCCGGCAATTCAATCAGGCTTTGGCGAAAGTTTCTGCCGACGTTGCGCGAGCAAAAAATCTCCCGCCGATAATCGTTGCCCTGAGTGACAATTTTACGGGATATCTACACACGGTTAAAGGTGACCTGACGACCGCGCGACCCCTTTTCCTGGAAGCACAGCGCGAATTGCGGACATTGCGCGAGCAGGGTGACGCCGGCCTTCTGCTGGCGGATACGCTGCTCGAGGTAGATGCGAGGCTTAGTGAACGACAAGAAGTGGAGCGCGAAGCGGATGTGCTTCTCAAAACCACGGAGAAAGATGCCTGGCGGTTTCCGAAATCGCAGGAAATTATCGCGCGCGCTTACGCGATCCTGGGCGATGCAGACCGGGCGGTTCCGCTACTCGAGCGGCTGTTGAAGATTCCATACGATTCTTCAATCACGCCTGCCATGCTCCGGCTCGATCCAATTTGGGATCCGCTGCGGAATGATCCGCGCTTTCAGCAGCTTATAGTCGAAAAGAAGCCGTGAATCTGAAAAACTTCTTTGCCGAGCTAAAGCGAAGAAAAGTTTATAGCGTCGCGGTGACCTACGCGATTGTCGGTTGGCTGCTGATTCAAATCGTAACCCAGGTCTTTCCGCCTTTCGAAATACCGAACTGGGCCGAGCGTCTTGTGATACTCGCAATTATTATCGGTTTCCCAGTCGCTCTCGTTCTGGCGTGGTTGTTCGATTTCACGCGATACGGAATCATTCGAACAGAAGACCTGTCTTCCGAGGCCCGGATCGAAATCCCATCCCTGGCGAATTCGACCGAGAAATCGATCGCCGTTTTGCCTTTTAGCGATTTGAGCCCGGCGAAGGATCACGCCTACTTCGGTGAAGGTATTGCGGAGGAGCTTCTCGGAGCACTAGCTAAAGTGGATGGCCTGCGCGTGGCAGCGCGGCGTTCTTCGTTTTGGTTCAAGGACAAGGAAGCCGAGCTCACGGAAATCGCGACGAAATTAAACGTTGAGCATGTGCTCGAGGGTAGTGTTCGGCGCGACGGCAATAGGGTGCGCATCACAGCAGAGCTGATCGACGCGCTCCATCGTCGATACTCTCAAACTCAAGCTCGAGATTTCGCCGCCACCTGCATCGCGCAGCACCGATGCTTACGACGCTTATCTGCAGGGCCTCTTTTATTCGGACAAAAGCACCGAGGAGGCATTGCGACGAAGCCTGGAATTTTTTGAACGCGCACTTAGGAAAGATCCGCAACTGGGCGGCGCCTGGACCGGCATCGCGAAGGCATGGCTGTGGTTGGCGGACGCTTACGTGCCACCGCTCGAAGCATATCCGAAAGTGCGCGAGGCCGCGGCCAACGCATTGAAGATCGACGACGCTGAGGCCGAAGCGCACGTCTATCTCGCCGAGAGCAGACGGATACTCGATTGGGACCTTGATGGGGCCGAAGCGGAATTCAATCGCGCAGTGGAAATCGATTCGAATTCAACGCCGTCCAATTACTTCTTCGCTGCGCTTTACGCGGCGCGCGGTGAGCGTGAGAAGGCGCTGGCGTACTTGCGCCGCACATCGAAGATCGACCCGGCGTCGCTGTGGGTGAACAACTTTGCTTGCGAGCTCTACCGTTACTTCGGCTTGTATGACGAAGCGATCGCAGCCGGTGAACGCGCACTGCAGCTCGACCCGACATTTATGGCTTACGGCGAGCCGGCCCTGGCGGCCCTGTATCGCGAAATGGGGCAGGTCGACAAAGCAATCGCCCTTTATGAGAAGGCACGGAGTCTCACCGGCTGGCCCGGCTTTGGTCTGGCTATTACTTTCGCGCGAATGAATCGGCCCGAGGAAGCGCGCGAAACTCTCGCGGCCGCCATCGCAAAACGGCGGTACACAGCCGGCGACGCCATTGCGCATGTGCACGTGGCGTTGCATGCGCACAACGACGCGATTCGAGAACTCGAACGCGCCTGCGACGAGCGCTCGTCATCGCTCCACATGGTCGGGATTGCTCCCGAGTTCGCACCGCTGCGTTCGGACAAACGCTTCCTGTCGATCTTGCAAAAAATCGGGCTCGAGCCGGAGAAAGTCTTCGCTGCGACCGTGGCTTGATTATTGCGCGATCACGTCCTGCCCGTGGCCGTGGGAGCGCACGCCATGTTTGTGCAAATCTTGCTGCGCCACGTGCATTCCGAAGAGCAGAACCGCAATCAGACCGAAATACAATATCGACATTATCCAGCGCTGGGAAGGTGTGACTTCGAAATAACGCTGTTCTTCTTCGGTTCGTTTGCGGAATAGCGAATAGATCCGGGGCAGCGACAAAAGTACGATCAACCAGATAATAAAATTTGGATACTTCCAACCGAACCAGACAAGGAGGGCGAACCCGGGCAACCAAAGCCAGCGGGACAACGCGGTGACGATGCGCCCGCCATCCAGCATTCCTACCGGCGTCAGGTTAAACAAATTGAGAAAATACCCAAACCAAGCGAGCGCGATGAAAAGCGGGGCGGCGAAGATTTCGCCAAAGGCGTTGCAGACCAATGCGCCAAAGCTCCCCAGCATCGGGCCACCAATGCCCACGCATGCTTCCACCCAGGCATTGCGAGGCGCTTCCTTAAGCGCAATGAACGCGCCCATGAACGGAATGAAAACTGGCGCGCCGACCTTGAGCCCGAATTTCTTGGCGACGAGCAAATGGCCGCTTTCATGCACCAACAGCAGGATGACAAATCCCACAGCAAATGGCCAACCCCAGAACTGGGTGTAAACCCAGATCATCAGCAGCATAGTGCCGCCCGACTTCAGCAGGATCGGCAGGAACTTCAGGAGCGGTAGCAGAACAAATTTTAGTTTCGCGAAAAATTTTGCTATCACGACTCCAACCACCGCGATTGGGCCAAGCGCTTTTTTCACTCGGCTCCAAGCTGTCTCCGTGGACGGCGCCTTGTATTCTTCGGTTCGTTCAGTTTGAAGATTCACCGTGGCAAATTAGATCGGTAAACTGTGCAGTTCGTTCAACGCATCACCCAAACGATCGAGCACATTGCGTGGAAGCAGCGACTCCTCGCTGGCATGTCCGTCAAAGATCGACATCTCCGCCGCCCGCCCGCACACCCATGCGCCGAGTCGCGCGGCATCGTAAAGCGATAAACCTTGTCCAATCAAGCCAGCGCATACACCGGTGAGAATGTCTCCCATCCCGCCGGTCGCCATTCCCGGATTACCCGTCGTGTTGTAGCTTAACGGATGATCGCGTTCCGCAACGATCGTCCGGCTGCCTTTCAGCAAAAGCGTGACGGAAAAACGGCGGCAGAATTTCGTCGCCGTTGTCGCGCGTGTTTCTTTTTTGTTGTCGAAAAGCCGTTTCATCTCGCCGGGATGCGGCGTGAGCAAGCGCTCGCCTTTGCAACGCTTGAGCGTTGAGATTTTGCCGGACAAAATGTTGAGGCCGTCTGCGTCAACCACCATCGGTTGTTTTGCCTCTTCGATCAGCTCGAGAATCTCGTCAGCGCGAGATTTGCCAAGACCGGGACCGAGCGCCCAGACATCGATTTTTTCTTTGAGCAGGTCACGATAAGATTTGACCGGCTTCACCATTGCCTCTGGCGGGGCTGCAGCGGCAACGATTTCGTAAATTTCTTCCGGAACAAAAACTTCTACCAATCCCGCTCCGGACCGGAGCGCGCCCAACGAACACATGATGGCCGCGCCGGTAAAACCCTTCGAACCCGCGACGATCCCAATCCGACCGAACTGATTTTTGTATGCGTCGTATTTGCGCCGTGGCAGCAGTTCACAGAGCGCTGGCGCGCACGCGACAATTTCGCTTTCTTTTTTTTCCGGCGGCCGCAGTTCATCCAGCGGCGCAACTTCCAGCCGGCCCACAAAATTCAGCGCCTCATCCGCCACCAAACCTGGCTTTGCGAATCCGATCGTGACAGTAAAATCCGCGACGACGCCGTATCGATCAGTTTTGCCCGAATCGCCGTCGATCCCGGTAGGAAGATCAACCGCAAAAACGTAGGCATTTTTTTCCCGGCGCAGTTGGTTCAGGTCACGACAAGCTGTGCGCACGGGCTCGCGCAGCGGCGGTTTCGCGCCCAATCCAAGCAGGCCGTCGAGAATGATTGCGTGGCATTCGCTTCCAGCGCATGGGTCATCGGCAGGATGCCGATGCGGCGATTCGGGTGTTTGACGCAAGCTTTCCAGCTTCTTGCGCATCAGTTCGCTACAATCAGCCTCTTTGAAGGCGAGCCGGATTTCGATCTTCCATCCGCGTCGTCGCAGGCATTCGGCGGCGACCAGAGCATCGCCGGCGTTATGACCCTTTCCGGTGTAAACGATGCAAGCGCCGGGATATGGGAAAAATTTAGTGATTGCCCGTGCAACGCCCGCGCCTGCTTTATCCATCAACGCTTCGACTTCGACACCGCTCGCGAAAGCCGCTTCTTCCGCGGCTCGCATCTGTGCCGAAGTCAAAATCGGCGAGTTCAATCAGCCCTCCCGCTTTTTTGAGGTTGCGCTCGCTTCTGAGTCAATCGACTTCGATGATTTCTTCTTCTTCGAAGACTTACTCTTTGAACTTTTTTTCCTGGACCGCGAGCTACTGGAATTGTGCACCCTAGTTTGGTCAATGTACGGTTGGTACGGAATGGTTTCGGCAGTTGCTACTCGGGTCGAGGTCAAGCGACTAGCGACCGAAGAACGACCGCGGATACCAGCCGCGATCTCTTCGGCCAGTTTTTGACGGTACGAGGCAGTTTGCGCGTACTCTCCTTCACCCGGGTTGGTCAGGAATCCACATTCCACGAGGACTGCCGGAATTTTCGTTTTTCGCAGGACGTAGAAACCGCGACGACGCACTCCGCGATTCGGCGTCGGCGCGCCGCCCGCGACAAAATAGTGAACGGCGGACGCAAGCGGCAGGCTGTCACGGCTATAAAAATATGTTTCGATTCCATCGGCGCCGACGCGCTTTGCGGAGTTGAAATGAATACACACGAAAATGGCGTCGCGATACGAGTTCGCAATTGCAACACGCGTAGGCAATGGGACGAAGACATCGCTGTCCCGGGTCATGACGACCCGACATCCTTTGGCGCTGAGAAGGCCTTTGAGACGCTGCGCCACATCGAGCGTCATCGTTTTTTCAGCGATCCTCTGGCCGGGAATACCGCCGCGGTCATAACCGCCGTGCCCGGCATCGATTACAACGGTCGTAGACGCCTCGCGACTGGTCTCGGCCGCGGTGGAGGTGCTGCAAGCCAGACTTACAATTGATAAACCGGCAAGGATAAAACGTGCCACGCGCTGTTTGCGCTACAGGCGCCTCGAGCATACCGCCGCGCACCGCCACTTGCCCGTCAGCGGCGCGTAGAAGGCGAGGTCGCGTTTTCGTCTCCATGAAGGACGAGTGCGCAAGCAATTCGCCATTTAATCCAACGCGCGAATAAGCCCAAGCGCGGGGCGCCGCGCAATGCAGAACGTGCAATTGATTTGCGCGGTCGATTTCGCTCTGGGGTTGGTCGGAACCAATGCTGCGGCCTAACGAATAGGTCGCATAGACAATTCCGTTATCCTTGTCTTCCACGCGCACATACAGAGAAGTGTGGTCCGGAAACCGGTTCGTGAGTAGCGAATAGGTGCGCACACTCCCCGCACCGGGAACGCCTTCAGGAACGCCCACCGTTTTTTGCCAGATCGGCCGCGCGTCGGTTACCTCAAAAACCCTCGTTCCGGAATAAAAGAATTTTCCCAGATCCGCGAAATAAATATGGGCACGGAGATGATAAGTGCCGAAGTCGCTCACAGGATAAAGCGGAGCGAGATTGATCCGTTGCGTGACTTTCTGGCCAGTTTCGATTTTCAGGGGCGGCTGAGAATTGTCCGTTCTGATGGGCGGAATCGGCTGGCCTTCGCTTCCGGTCACTTCAAACCCAAACCACGATTGCCCATCGGCGTCATGAAGCTCGACATCGCGCCCGGCCAGATTTGTGATGGCGAGTGTCGCTACCACTGGTTCGTATGCGACGTATTGCAATCGCTTCAATTTCAGGTCCACCTGAATTTGCGCCTCTCCTGTGACCACCAACAAAAGAAGACAGGCAAGCGGCAGCGCGCGCTTTATCACGCAGGAAAATAACGTAACTTGTCTCATAAAAATAGGGTCCCGCTTGGGCCCAAGTCGAGAGGTGGGACCGTCTCCCTGCCCACAAACCTGCAGTCGTTCGCGATGTATTCTTTCATCGTCTGCACCAGGTGGTCGCTCATCTCAGCGTCGCGGCGCATGATGAACAATTGCATCAGGGTGAGGACATGGCCGAGGAAGGAGGAAAAAGTTTCAACAGCCGCGCGGGTTCCGCTTGAACGGCTTGCACCTCGTCGTTGTAATAAACCAGCACCCTGTAACCCAAATATCTCCGCTCGCCCCCTTCCGCCAGCGAACTGGACTTCGCGGATCGGGTCTTTTGCCCTGGCTTAACCGCCGCGGCTGCCGCAGACAGTTCTGCCTCAGATGAGATCGCTTTTGTCCTCGGGCGCAGGTAAGTCACCGAGAGCACTTCCGGATTTGTGTCTGTCCAATCATGCTTCGGCGTTAGCCATTCATAATTCACATCCGCATCAGTCAGCTTGATATCTTTATTATCGACGGTGTCGTAAAAGAACACCTGAATCTTTACTTTGGTGTGATCGACTGTGGCTTCCGGCTGTTTTTTTATACCGATTTGAAGCGTCAGCTTTGTCTCCGCATCCGGGTCGGGCGTTTCCGCTGTTTTTATCTCCGTTATACTGAATGTCGAACCCGCTGAAATATGAGCGACATCGTTGTGCGTTGTTGCAGATTCGAGTGACGCACTGACGAGACCGGGTGCGGTGGTGGCGGGAGCCGGCACACCCAGCTTCAATCGCCGATCTGCCAATTCATACGCAACCCCGGCCGAAGGACCCAACTCCTGAAGTTTGCGCCAGGCTTCATTTGAGCGGTCGAAGAGCTGCATAGATTCATACGTTTTTGCTATCTCCTCGAGAACAATGGCATTTTTCGGCTCGCGCTCAGACGCTTCATGCAAACGGGCGAGTGCATTGGTTGTATCCCCGCGATCGCGCAATTCGGTGGCTTCTTGCACGAGCTGATCGACTTCGGACGGTGCTGGAGGCGAAGCCGCAGGCGCTGGCGAAGCCTCCGGCTGTGTCAAAGTTGGTGCCGGAGAGGCGGAGACATGTCGTTCCATGGTCGCGATAGCTGGCTGCGCCGACATTCGGGCGGCCCGAATTCGACCCATGTAGTAGAAGCTTGCGCTCAAAATCTCTATCGCCGCAAAAATCACGACCAGCCCGAGCCCAACATTGAAATTTGTGTCGGTATAGGCAGTGCGTGAGAGAAGGATCCGCATCGGGCGATTGATGCATTTCTGTAAACGCGCTTTCGTAAAGCTGTCAACTCTGGGGAGCGAATGCGCCGGTATAAAAGCGCTTCCCGGTCAACCCTTCAACGCTTTATCGCGAAATATCATCCTGGCTCAGGATTTTGAATCCCTCGCCCATCAGGACCGATGAAGCGCATTCCGTATCGTCCACGTGCAGGGCGAGCGCAGCAAAACCGCGTGGCCGGGTCAGCAATGGATAGGTGAAATGCACATTGACCTCCGCCATGAACAATGCCGCGAGTAATTTCGCTAGTTGTGTGGCGACTTCTCGCATTTCCACCACCACCACTTCGCACACGCCGAAGGCTACATTATTTTGCCGGAACAAGTTTTCCACACGTTCCGGATCGCTCACCACAATCCGCGCGATGGCCGAGTCAGTGGATTCTGAGACACTCAATGCGACCACGTGGGTATTGTGTTTGTTGAGCGTCTTCACGATATCGAGCATTGCTCCTACCTTGTTCGGCAGGAAAACAGAGAATTGCTTAACGAGCGATCCTCCCATCTTCGAAGTTGTTTCCGGTAAATCAACAGGCATGTGGTTGCGACGCGACGAAGAAAATTAGCGTCGCGCGCCTGAAACTATCTCATTGGCGATCTTTCCTTTGCAAACCAATATATTGGCGGCGAAACCGTCGCGAAGCCAACGTGTCATTCGGGCTGTTCATTTTGCGGCGGCGCTTTACATTCGCTCGCCGAAGATGGACGAAGAGAATGAGCTCATTGCACTGCGGCGCAAAAAACTCGATGCGTTACGCGCGCAAGGTATCGACCCGTTCGGTGCTGGTTTCGAGCCAAGCGGATCCATTGCCGAGGTGCGCGAAAAATTTGCCGACGGCGAGACCTTCCGCGCGGCCGGCCGCATCACCGCGCACCGAGACATGGGAAGGAGCCACTTTCTCGATCTGCGCGACGCTACCGGCCGCATCCAAATTTACATTCACGCGAAAGAAGTTGGGGCGGAGTTGATCGATCTTTTTCGTCTGCTCGATATCGGCGATCTCATTGGCGTCGAAGGAACATGTTTCCTCACCAAGAGCGGTGAACCGACTCTGAAGGCGCACACCTTCCGATTGCTGGCGAAAGCTTTGCGGCCGCTCCCCGAAAAATGGCATGGGTTGCAGGATATCGAGGCGCGCTACCGGCAGCGTTACCTCGATCTTCTCACCAACGAGCGTTCTCGCATCGTCTTTGAAAAACGCATCGCCATCGTCCGCGAGACGCGGTGCTTCTTTGAAGAACGCGGTTTTCTGGAGGTGGAGACGCCGATTTTGCAAACGATCGCCGGAGGCGCGGCCGCCGAACCGTTTAGCACGCACCACAAGGCGCTCGGTCTCGATCTTTATCTGCGCATCGCGCCGGAGCTTTATTTGAAGCGTTTGCTCGTGGGCGGGTTCAACAAAGTTTTCGAGATCAATCGCAATTTCCGCAACGAAGGCATTTCCCGAAAGCACAATCCAGAGTTCACCATGCTCGAGGCCTACTGGGCGTACGCCGATTTCGAAAAGATGGCGAATCTTGTTGAGGATCTGATTTGTCACCTCGCACAAATCGTCTGCGGGTCTCTGCAGATCGAACATCGACATGCCGATGGCAAAACGACACGCACGATCAACCTGAAAAGGCCGTGGCGCCGAGTGCGTTATCACGATTTGGTGCGAGAAGTTGCGGGGAAAGATTGGTTCGAGCTGACCAGCGCACAGCGACGGGAGCGCGCCACCGACAAACTCGAAGTCGAGATTTCACCCCAGCTCGCCGATTTCGAAGTGACGCAGCATATCTTCGAAAAGTTGATCGAAGAAGAGGCGATCGATCCACTCTTCGTTACGCATTGTCCGAAAGAGCTCGTGCCGCTCGCGAAACAAAACAGCGAGGACGATTCTCTTGTCGATGTTTTCGAGCTGATCATTAACGGTGCGGAGATTGCACCGGGCTACAGCGAGTTAAACGATCCGCTCCTGCAACGTCAGCGCTTGCTCGAACAAGCGGGCGAAGAGACGCAAAAGATTGACGAAGAATTTCTGCTCGCGCTCGAGCATGGCATGCCACCGGCCGGCGGCTTTGGCCTCGGTATCGATCGGCTCACCATGTTGCTCACCGGCGCGGAATCAATCCGTGATGTGATCCTGTTTCCGCTGCTGAGGCCGAAGAAATAACGAACCGTTAGGTCGTTAAGAGGTTACATCGATTCAACGATTCACATCAAGCGCCACGCTCCATCTCGAAGGTGACTTTCGCGTTTACGCGATAGCTGGTGACTTTGTCGTTCTCGACTGCGGCCGTGAATTCCTTGATGTAGACAGAGCGGATATTTCGCAGCGTTTTGGACGCTTCGCTGACAACGTTTTGGGCCGCTTCCTCCCAATTGTTCGCTGACTCTGACAAGACTTCGATAACTTTTACAATTTTGGCCATGGTTAATAATTCTCCTTCTTCTATTTATCGCGGATCATCATGGATTCGGTTCCATTGGGCCGCGCTCAACGTTGGATGCTCGATGTGAGAGTTAGCCGGATCGGCTGGATAATGTAAGGAATTTGACGGCTTGACTCCGAAAGCTTTCGCGGGCGGAGCAGAGCCTCCTCTCATCGAAGCAATCAAAACGATTCGTTGAAACGATGAAAGGTTGAAGCGATTGAGGAGAGGTTGAAGTGTGATGCGACGAAGCGACAACGCTTCAACGATTTAACGCTTCAACGAAACACCATGAAACCTTTCGAAATCGCCGGATTGCCCCCCGACGAATTGAACAGCTTTCTCACCGGAACACATTCCGATCCCTTCCGGATTTTGGGACCGCACCGCGTTGGCGATGATTTGGCGATCCGCGTTTTCCGTCCCGATGCACAAAGCATCGACATCACCTCGAATCAATCAAAGGAGCCGATCGCAGCGGAGAGACTTCATCGCGACGGTTTTTTTTGTGCGAGTGTGCCGGGCGCGACGCGCGACCTCGATTATCATCTTCGCATCACCGGCTGGGATGGATCGGAGCATCTGACGCGCGATCCGTATCAGTATGGCCCGATCATGGGCGAGGTCGATCTACATCTGTTCGCAGAGGGACAGCACTGGCAGATTTACGAAAAGTTCGGTGCGCATTTGCGCACGATAGGAGATGCCACGGGCGTTTACTTCGCCGTCTGGGCGCCCAATGCGCAACGCGTCAGTGTAGTGGGCGATTTCAACGGCTGGGATGGCCGCGTCAATCCGATGCGCAAACTGCTCGGCAGCGGCGTCTGGGAATTATTTTTACCGGGCGCAGGCGAGGGGGCTCACTACAAATTCGAGATCCTCGCGCAGAGCGGAGCGCTCCTGCTGAAGAGCGACCCGTTCGCCTTTTTCAATCAGCACGGAATATCAACATCTTCTCTCATTTACAATCTCGAGCGTTACAAATGGAGCGACGCCGAGTGGCTGGAAACGCGCCGCAAACGCGATTGGCCACGTAGTCCGGTCAGCATTTACGAGGTCCACCTTGGTTCGTGGCGTCGCCGCGCCGATGAAGGAAACCGCCACCTTAGTTACCTCGAATTTGCCGAGACGTTGCTGCCCTACGTACTGGAGATGGGCTACACGCACATCGAGTTGTTGCCCATCGCAGAACATCCGTTCGAGGGTTCGTGGGGTTACCAAGTCACCAACTATTACGCGCCGACGAGCCGCTTCGGCACGCCCGATGAGCTCCGTCATTTCATCGACAAATGTCACCGGACCGGCATTGGCGTGATCATGGATTGGGTGCCGGCGCATTTTCCGAAAGATGCGCACGCCCTTGCGGAATTCGACGGCACCGATCTCTATGAGCACATGGACCCGCGCCAGGGCGAGCACCAGGATTGGGGCACGCTCATTTTTAACTTTGGCCGAAATGAAGTGCGCAATTTCCTCATCGGCAACGCTCTCTTTTGGCTCGACAAATATCACATCGACGGCCTGCGCGTAGACGCGGTGGCCTCGATGCTTTATCTGGATTATTCCAGAAAACCGGGCCAATGGATCCCGAACGTTTATGGCGGCCGCGAAAATCTCGACGCGATTTATTTTTTAAAGCGCTTCAACGAAGTTTGTTACGAGCATTTCCCCGGCATCATGACCATCGCCGAGGAATCAACCGCGTGGCCCGGTGTCTCGCGCCCGACGTACCTCGGAGGTCTCGGGTTCGGTTTTAAGTGGAACATGGGTTGGATGCACGACTTCCTCGAATACATGAGCCTCGATCCGATTTACCGGCGATATCATCACGGCAGCATCACCTTTTCACTGCTTTATGCTTTTCAAGAGAACTTTATTCTGGTGCTCAGCCACGATGAAGTCGTTTACGGCAAGCGCTCGCTGTTGTCGAAGATGCCCGGCGACGATTGGCAGAAGTTCGCCAATCTCCGGATGTTTCTGGCCTGGATGTACGGGCATCCCGGCAAAAAGCTCCTCTTCATGGGCGGCGAATTTGGCCAGCGGAACGAATGGAACCACGACCAAAGTCTCGATTGGGATTTAACCGAGTTACCGCGGCACGACGGTCTGCGCCGACTTGTCCAGCATCTTAATTACACTTATAAGAACGAGCCTGCCTTGTGGGACCAGGACGATAGCTATCAAGGCTTTGATTGGATCGATTTTCACGATGCCGAGAACAGCGTCGTCGCCTTCCTGAGAAAATCGCGTAGCGGCGAGATGATCGCGTTCGTCGTGAACGCGACCCCGATCGTGCATCATAATTACCGGCTCGGCGTGCCCGAATCCGGATTTTATCGAGAGATTATCAATACTGATTCGGAGACGTACGGGGGCAGCAACGTCGGCAATTATGGCGGGGTGCGGAGCGAAAATATTCCGTGGATGGCGCGCGAACATTCTGTCGTCATTCATCTGCCACCCTTGGCAGCAGTGGCGTTCAAATTGGAAACATAGAGGACTGCTCCGCGCGGCGAGCTGACGGCGCCGTCTCGACAGCGCAAACTGTTGTGTCGGAATGCGAGGGGCCTGCAAACCCTTACTCCTGTCGCGTGACAGAAAACAGTTGCTACGGGGTTGGCGGAGTTGGCGCCTTCTTCTGAAGATCGACAATGATTTTCTAGGCGCCATTACGTTCGGCTTTCCAGATCGATAAAAAATAGCCGCGCTCGGTCACGTTCATTCGATCTGCTGAATACGCACCGTATTGGTAGGCGAGATCGGCCGAGGCACTCATCCCACCGCCGGAACTTGCGCGCATCATTTTTGCCGTGTCCGAATTGAGCATAAGTTTCGCAGCGGTTTTGCCCACGACTGGAAAAGCATTTTCTCGGAATACGCGAATGTCGTTGCTCGCCCATGTGACAATCGCGCCGCCTTCGTCCTCGGTTAATGCCTTGGCGAACGCGATCTCTGCGTTTTCCAACGCGCGGCGCGCAAGATCGACATCTTCACTTTGAAGCACTTCGTTCGGCGGCGAAAGTTCGGCCTCACCTGGCGGTTTCTCAGCTTGCGGATTATCGATGCCAACATCGACAATTACTTTCCACGACTTCTCGGGCTGCCTTTTCCAAATGGAAACGAACTGACCAAACGCAACCGACGTGTCGTCACTGGCCGAGCTTTTTATCTCCCAAGGTCCGGTAGTAACGCCGAGATCGGCGGAATTTGCGATAGTGGCGAAAATCGGCCGCCAAATTAACTTTCGACCCTTGTGTTCATAGTTCGCGTAGAATTTTTTTTTCTTCTTCGGCTCGGGAGCGAAGATAATCGAATCATCGGCGAAAAATTGCAGAAACGAGTCCCGGATCCCATGCTCGACGGAAGCGCGCGAGAAATTGTTTTCTGTTGCCACCAGCGCGCGCAATGCTTGAAGCGACGTATGCTCCTCCGCACCGAGCGCGGGCAAGATCAACAATAACAATCCGACGGAAATCTTGAGGGATTTAGACAAAATGGGCAGGCGGCGGCGTCTTGACTATAAAGACCGTGAAAAGGTCATGGATAATGTCGCCACCGACGAAGATTGGAAAGTTTGTTTTTCCCGGCTTGGTCCCGGTTTGCTGCTTTTTGCGCGGCAATGGGTGCGGTCGCGGACCGACGCGGAGGACATCGTCCAGGAAGCGTTCGTTCGCTTTTGGCGGCGCAATCACAACGTCGGCAATCGTGCCCTGCTTTACGCAACAGTCCGGTCCATCGCGCTGGATCTCATTCGTCGTGACAGCCGTCGTGCGCGACGC
>VBQB01000394.1 GCA_005887855.1 Verrucomicrobiota bacterium
TTTGAATTTCGCGGGCGCGCGATCATGCCGCGCCCGTACCCGGGCACCAATGTCAAACTTTCTCCTGACCATGGTCTTGCTGTCACCTCTTCAGCCGAGAAAAGATAATGCATCTATGCTTTCGATGCAAACGCGTTTAGCGGCACATATTGGCGGCCGGAAAACAAAACTGCATGGGGGCTATGGAAACGCGGGGGTTATCTACAACAAGATGTGATATGGTTCCAGGTTTTCAGGAGAAGACAGCATGAAATCACGCCGGCAATTCTTGCATCTCTCGGCGGCCGGGGCCGCGCTGTTACCTTTCACTCGTCTGTTGATCCCTACTCTTTTGGGCAAAGCGCGCGCAACGGCGAAAAGCGGCAGCATCAACAAGCCGGTTGTCGTCTCAACATGGGACTTTGGGGTAGCGGCGAATGAAGAAGCCTGGAAGGTGTTGAGCGCGGGAGGCCGGGCACTGGACGCCGTGGAAGCCGGGGTCCGCGTTCCCGAGGCCGACCCCATGATCACCACGGTGGGCTACGGAGGAGCGCCCGATCGCGAGGGCCGCGTCACCCTCGACGCCTGCATCATGGACGAGCAGGCCAATTGCGGCTCGGTAGCATGCCTCGAACACATCATGCATCCCGTCTCTGTGGCCCGCAAAGTCATGGAAAAGACACCGCACGTGATGCTGGTAGGCGACGGCGCGCTGCAATTTGCCCTAGCCAGCGGATTTCCCAAAGAAAATCTTCTGACCCCCGAGTCAGAGAAGGCCTGGAGAGAATGGCTAAAGACTTCGCAGTATGCGCCGATGGTCAACATTGAAAATCATGACACCATTGGCATGATTGCGCTGGATTCCAACGGCGACCTCTCGGGCGCGTGCTCGACCAGCGGAATGGCCTACAAGATGCGCGGACGCGTGGGCGATTCGCCCATTATCGGCGCGGGCCTTTACGTGGATAACGAAGCCGGCGCAGCGACTTCGACCGGCGTCGGCGAAGAGGTGATCCGCATCGCCGGCTGCCACCTGGTGGTCGAACTCATGCGCCAGGGACACACGCCAGAAAGCGCCTGCCGGCTGGCGGTCGAGCGCATCGTCCGCAAGCAACCGCAGAAATCGAAAGACATCCAGGTTGGGTTCCTGGCGCTCAACAGGCGTGGAGAGTACGGCGCATTCTGCCTGCAAAAAGGTTTCAACTATGCCGTCTATTCCAATGCCGTCAAAAATAATCTGATCGATGCCAGGAGCTACTATGGATAGCACGACACAAATGGCACAATCCAGAATGACCCCACTAAAGACAATGCAATCCAAGAAGATCACACTTGAAATTTGCGCTTACTCGCTGGAATCGGCGATAGCAGCGCAAGCCGGAGGGGCGAACCGGGTGGAGTTGTGCAGCGATCCGGCACAGGGAGGAATCACCCCCAGTTACGGCAGCATCGTGGTGGCGCGGCAAGAGTTGAACGTTGAGCTGCATGTCATCATCCGTCCGCGCGGCGGAGATTTTTTATATTCACCGCCGGAGTTCGAGGTGATGAGAGAAGACATCCAGCTCTGCCGGCGTCTCGGGGTGGATGGCGTGGTGCTGGGAATCCTGCTGCCCGATGCCCGCGTTGACAAGGAGCGCTGCCGCGAACTGGCGCAGTTGGCGCGGCCGATGTCCGTCACCTTCCATCGCGCCTTCGATATGACGGCTGACGCCTTTGCGGCATTGGAAGATGTAATTGAAATCGGATGCCACAGGATTCTTACTTCAGGCCACGCTGATTCCGCGCTGCAAGGCGCGAGCTTGATTGCAGAACTGGTCGAGCGGGCGGGTGAGCGCGTCATCGTCATGGCCGGAGCGGGGATCAGCGAAGAGAACCTCGCCCAACTGGTGGAGACGACCGGGGCGCTCGAGTTTCACGCCTCGGCACGCATGCAGGTGAGCAGCAAAATGCTCTTCCGTAATTCTAAGGTCAGGCTGGGCGCGCCATCGCTGATCAGCTCTCGGCAAGTTGAAGGCAGTTGCGAATTTTGTGACAATTCCGTGACAAATCTGCCTCGGGATGTTCGCTATACTGCGCGGCAAAGTCTGAGCGGACCTCCCCCGCGCTTGAAAAAGCATCTGCTCACCTATCCTCTGGGAGGGGTCCAGTCTGATCGCTGAACCTGGAGGTCACAATGGCGAAACTTCTACGTCTTTCTCTCCCCAAACCTCATCGACCCAAAGCTTCTCTCTACAAAAGCTGCATGGCGCTGATGCTGCTGGCAGTTGCCGGGTGCGGCGCGAACAGCAACATGATGGACCAAATGATGAACTCCAATCGGGTTCTGCAGTCCATGACCGTCGCTCCGGCCACAGCGGACGGACAAAACTTCATGAATGGCCAGGTGGCATTCACAGCCATGGGGACGTTCAGCAAGCCGCCCTCGCCGGCAATGGTGAACTTCATGGCTCCATTCTCGGGCGGCTGGAGCGTCTCGAACCAAAACATCGCGACCATAGACCAGAATGGCATGGCGCAGTGCGTTCACGAAGCCGTGGGCACCGTGATGGTTACAGCGCAGGCCTCAAGCAATGCGGCGGGACCCGGGGCCATGTCTATGGCGGTGACTGCCACCGCGACGTTGACCTGCCCGTAAGAAACAGTTGCCAGTTGCCGGTTTTCCAAAACCCAAAGCGCTAAACGCCGCACTATGTCGTGCTTTGTCATCGCTCGCCATGGTTGCAGACAGGCGCAGACGTGGCATACTGCCCGCGGTCAGAGGAAAGAACATTTCATACAGATGTTACATCGCGGTCACATATCGGTAACAAATTGTGATGAGAATCAAAGTGTATCCCGAGCTGGAAGTAGGAGTACTCGGGGACGCTGTTGGTAATAGAACGCTCCGGACGCGGAAAGCCAATATTTGCACGCGGCTGCAAGTTCCGGCGTCCGGAGCGTTCTATTTTGGATGGGTTGTAAACCAATGGGAATAGGGACTGCGGAGCCTTGGAATCCAAGGCTCCGCAGCAAAATCTCGCTTTTTGGTTTTGGCCTGTCACAAAAACCGCAGATGAAACCACAGTCCTAAGTTCAGATGCAAGTTCCGGCATCTGGAACGTTCTATTTTGGATGGGTTGTAAATACTGGGAAAGGTGCTGTGGCGCGTTGGATCCCAAGGCTCCACAGCAATACAGTTCCCTGACGGCATTGTATGTGGGGTTGAAAACTTTAAAGGAATGAGGCTCGAGCAAAATG